>JBCDJA010000132.1:0-6736 GCA_038748465.1 Pseudomonadota bacterium | reverse complement strand
GGTGATCAATGGCACCGATCTCGCCTATTGTCTTTACACCTCTGGCTCAACCGGAAAGCCTAAGGCGGTCGCGGTCGATCATGGGGCGCTCGTTGATTATGTCGCTTGGGCTGCGCGGTCTTATGTGCCAGAGGCCCCGTGCACGATGCCCTTCTACACCTCGGTAAGCTTCGATCTGACCCTTACCTCGCTTTTTCTGCCGCTCCTCATCGGCGGATCAATTCGTGTCTATCGCGAACCCCCATCCGGTCCGGATCTTACCGTACTTGATGTGTTTGCGGACGATCAGGTGGATATGGTCAAGCTGACGCCCTCGCACTTAAATCTCGTTGCGCAGCAAGCACCGAGGATCAAACGAATTGACCGACTGATCCTTGGAGGGGAGGCACTTACCACAGAAACGTGCCGAAAGGCGCAGGCCACTCTGCGGCCTGACCTTGCCCTATATAACGAATACGGCCCGACGGAAGCGGTTGTGGGCTGCATGATCCATCAATTCGACCCCGTGCGCGATACGGGGCAAGCGGTGCCCATCGGCAAACCATCAGACGGGGTCATTCTCAAACTGGTAGACCGTGGGGGCAATACCGTGCCCGTTGGCGTGCCCGGCGAAGTGCTGATTAGCGGCAGGCGCCTTGCCCAAGGGTATTGGCAACGCCCAGACCTAACGCGCGAGAAGTTTGTCACCCTCCCGCTCAGCATTAACACGCATGACCGGGACACACCGCACTCCGAACACAGGTTTTACCGCAGCGGCGATATGGCACGCTTAGATGAAGCGGGGGCGCTCGTCTATCTCGGGCGGCAGGATGATCAGGTTAAAGTGCGGGGTGTGCGCATCGAGCGGGCCGAAGTGGAAGCGGCCCTCACCAACCTTCCTGGGATCAACGAATGCTATGTCGCGGTCTTGGAGCCGCGGACACCCCAACAACTTGCGCCTGTTCACCGTTGCCCCGAATGCGGCATTGGCTCGGACGTTCCGGGGGTATCTTTTGACAGGGCAGGGCTCTGTAAGGTGTGTACCGACTTTGACGCCTACCGATCAAAAGCTCAGGGTTATTTCAAAACGACCGACGATTTGCGGGCACAATTGCACGAGGCAAGGGCGCGGACCACAAGCCGTTATGACTGCATCATGCTCCTCAGCGGCGGCAAGGACAGCACCTATGCCCTTTATCAATTGGCCGCCCTTGGCCCGCGCATCCTTACCCTTACGCTCGACAACGGTTATATCTCAGACGAGGCAAAACAGAATATCACTCGGGTTGTGACGGCCCTTGGCGTGGACCACCGGTTTCTCTCAACACCGGCGATGGATGCGATCTTTGTGGACAGCCTCGACCGGTTTTCGAATGTTTGTCAGGGCTGCTTTAAAACAATCTACACCCTGGCGCTCAACACGGCCCTCGAAGAGGGAATCCCGTTGATCGTCACTGGCCTTTCGCGCGGGCAGTTGTTTGAAACCCGTCTCACGAAAGAGCTTTTTGACCGCCCAAATGTGGACATCGATGCCATTGATGCAACGGTGCTTGAGGCGCGCAAAACCTATCACCGGCTTGAGGATGCCGTCTCCCGACACCTGCCGGTGGAGGCACTGAAGCTCGACCACACATTCGATCGTATCAAGATTATCGATTTCTACCGCTATCATGACGTGCCTCTGTCTGAGGTGTATCGGTTTCTTGCCGAGCACGTTCCCTGGATAAGGCCTGGCGATACAGGGCGGTCAACCAATTGTCTCATCAACGATGTCGGCATTTACGTCCACAAACGACGGGAGGGATTTCATAATTATGCGCTTCCCTATAGCTGGGATGTCCGTATGGGACACAAGACGCGCGAGGCAGCCCTTGAGGAACTCGACGATGACATCGACCAGGCCCGTGTCCACCAAATACTGGATGCCATCGGTTACACTGATCCGGAGGTAACGGCGCCGACGCCGGAACGAGCGCTGGTGGCCTATTGCGTAGGCGAGCCGCGCCCTGATGTCTCGACCCTCCGGGCGGCCTTGGCTGAGCAGCTACCCGACGCGATGATCCCTGCTTATTTTGTGGGGATGGACGCCTTGCCCCTGACGGCCAACGGTAAAATCGACAAAGCTGCGCTGCCTGATCCACGAGGCGGAAGGCGCCATTTGTCCGCTGCCTATCGCGCCCCGAGGACGGCGGCTGAACAAGCCTTGGCCCGGCTTTGGTGTCAGGTCCTCCGTATAGACCGGGCCGGTCTTGATGATAATTTCTACGATCTCGGCGGTGATTCAATCAGCGCGATCCGCATCGCCGCCCTTGCGAGGGACGAGGGCCTTCCGGTGACCGCGGTCTCAATTTTTGAGCACCAAACAATTGCACTTCTCGCGCAAATCGACCAACCACCTGGCGATGACGGTTCGGACCGGGCAAACGAGGAGGTCGATGCCTTCAGCCTCATCGATCTGTCCACCGAGGACCAGGACGCGCTTGGAGATCTGCTCGACGGGGTGGGGTCTGACGGGTAAATCCCGCCGCCCCGGTAAGCCGCAATGACAAAACCACCCGAGCGCAAACCAGCCGCCGCCCTCAAGAATGTTGAGGATGTTTATCCCCTCTCCCCCCTGCAAGAGGGCATGGTCTTCCACGGCGCCGCGCAAACAACAAACGCCGTGCCCGGCACCTATATCGGGCAAACCGTCCTGACGTTCCGGGAGGTGATGAAGGAGCCGGCGCTGAAGCGGGCCTGGGCCCAGGTGGTGGAGCGCCATTCGGCGTTCAGAACCGCAGTGCTTTGGGAGGGGCTCAACACACCGGTCCAGGCTGTCAGATCCACAGTTGACCTTGCATGGACCAATCTTGATTTATCATCACACCATGCTGGCGAAGCAGAGGCGGCTTTTGCAAGGTTTCTTGATACGGACAAAACAACGGACTTCGACCTAAAAGTCGCTCCCCTGATGCGCTTTTGCTTTGTCAGGCTTTCGAATACGCAATCAAAGCTGGTTTGGACGGCCCATCACCTCATTAGCGATGGGTGGACACAAAGCCTAGCAGTTGCCGAGGCGATGGCGCTCTACAACGCCTACAACACACACGATGCATACGATGTATACGGTGGGGGCGATGGGGGTAGCAGCGGCCACGCGGTAGGCGACAGCGACGTTGCCCGTGACAGCGATGTAGCCAGCGACCTTGATGCGCCTGCCTTCGCGCTCGCTCCGCCCATCCCCTACAAGGTGTTTATCGCCTACCTTGCCAAAAAATCGAAAACCCGAGATCTGACCTTTTGGCGGTCCTATCTTGAAGGCTTTGAAGGCCAAGCGAGCCTGCTGCAGCGCTCAGCCGGCCCACCGCAACACCCTGGGCCGCATCAAACCGTTGAACGCCAGCTCGACACGTCCCAAACCCAATCCCTCGCGGACTATGCGCGCAAGCAACGGACCACCCTGGCACCCCTACTTATGGCCGCTTGGTCTCTGGTCCTTCACAGAACGTGCAATGCGGACGATATCATGTTCGGCCTGACTGTGGCTGGCCGCCCGGATGATCTTCCCGCTGCAGAGCAGGGGATCGGCCTTTATATCGCGACCTTGCCGGTCCGCTCCTATCGCCCGGAGGGACAGTCGTGCCAGGACATCATCGCCACCTGCGCCGCGACCCTCCAAGCCATCCAATCCGACCCCCATGTTCCGCTGACGCAATTACAGACCTTCACCGACCTAAAACCCGAGCACTCGCTTTTCGAGACCCTTCTGGTGTTTGAAAGTGGTCCCCCCGTGGATACAACAGGGCCTCTGGTTTCAATTGAGGCAAGAGACCAAAGTCATTACCCACTTGCCATCCTTGTTTATCCGGGTCCATCCCTTCGCCTGCGCGCGGTGTTCGATCCCAGCAAGATTGCGCCTCCCACCGCGAAAGCCCTCCTTGCGAATCTTTTGACCACGTTGGACGCGATGCCAACCGCCGGTGATCGGCCGGCGATCGCGATGCCGCTTGGTCATTGTCCGCCCTCTGTCCTTAGGGGACCGCAGATAGATCGGTCCCATCTCCCGCTCATTCCCGATCTGATCGCTGGATGGTCCGTCTCCGCTCCTGATACCGTTGCCCTGCGCTTCGAGGGCACCACGCTTACCTATGGCGAGCTGCACCAACGCTGCGAGGCGATTGCCCAAGCCCTCCTTGACCTTAAGATTGATCCCGGCACCATCATCGGCGTTTGTCTTCCCCGAGGTCCCAATATGGTCGCAGCCATCTTGGGCGTTCTGCGCGCGGGGGCTGCGTATCTTCCCCTTGATCCTGACTATCCGTCTGCGCGACTTGCCCACATGCTTACCGATTGTGAGGCCGTGCTCGTTGTCACGTCACAACAAACGCGAGGGTCAGTCGACCCGTGCCCCTGTGCCAGCGTCGACATCGATGACCTCTTGAAGGCCAATCCCACCGCCCACGCCTTGCCGCAACTGCAGCCAGACGATAAAGCTTATGTTATGTATACGTCGGGATCGACAGGCGATCCCAAAGGCGTTGTCGTGACCCACGCCAATCTTCGGCACACGACTTTGTCTCGTCGATCGGTTTATGGCGATGGACCGAACGTCTTTCTCCTCCTTTCTGCCTTCTCGTTCGACAGCTCCGTTGCTGGTTTGTTTTGGACCTTGACCGAGGGCGGCACGCTTCTCCTCGTCCGTCCCCGTGCTGAACAGGATTTGCGGGCTCTTTCAGCATTGATCGAGCGGGAAGCCGTTACCCACACCCTCTGCCTACCGAGCCTTTATCGGCTGGTGCTGGAGGAAGGGGAGGCACTTGGCTCGCTCCAGACCGTGATCGTCGCAGGGGAAGCCGTGCCGGCCGATCTTGCGCTCAAACATCGGGCGCGGCTTCCGGCGGCGCGACTGTTTAATGAATACGGACCGACCGAAGCCAGTGTTTGGTGCACCACAGTGGAGATTACCGATCATCGGTCAGGGCCCGTGCCGATTGGCGAGCCAATCGAGAATACAACCATCCGTCTGTTGGACCGGTGGGGTGGGCCAACGCCCTTGGGCTCGGAAGGCGAAATCGTGGTTGAGGGGCATGGCGTCGCGGAGGGCTATTTTGGCCCGCCGGACGCAAGCGCCAAAGCGTTTTCCGCCGATCAGCGCTCTGAGGGGGGCGTCGTGCGCGCCTATCATACGGGCGATCTTGGGCAAATCGGACCGGACAACCAACTATATTTCTTGGGCCGACTTGACGAGCAGGTCAAAGTGCGGGGCATCCGGATTGAATTGGCGGAGATCGCGGCCTGCCTTCGTCGCCATCCCGGTGTCAGTGACGCGATCGCCATCATGCACGACGGTCTTCTGGGATTTGTTGTGGCGCGCACGATCTCGCCATCGCTTAACCTGGACGATGTGCTGTCCTTTGCCGCAATATGGCTGCCGCCAGCAATGCGCCCCACACGCCTCATTAGTTTGGAAACGCTTCCGACACTCCCTAACGGCAAAATCGACCACGCAGCTTTGTTGACACTGGCCAAGGAGAAAGATTGGCAACGACCGCAAGAAGACAGACCTCCTCAAACCGACTTCGAGCGCACACTCTGCGAGATTTGGAGCGCGCTTCTCGGCAAAGAAATTACATCCGTCCACGCCAACTTTTTTGATGAAGGCGGCAATTCGCTCTTGTCTATTCGGGTGGTTTCTCGGGCGCGTCAAGCGGGCATTGTCCTACAGCCAGGAGACATCTTCGATTTTCCCACCATCGCTGAACTCAGCCACCACATTGACCACAGCAACGCGGTTCAAGACACTCCCCCAACCACGAATGCCAATGGGCCAAGCAAAGCGTCCAACCTGTTCTTTATGATCCATGGCGGGAAACGCTTAGTCGGACGGTTGCGTGCCCATTTGGGCACTGAACGCCCGGTGCACTTCATCGAAGACCACTGGGATAGCGGCGACCTTGCGCCCGATGCACGCGTCGAAACCATGGCGCAAACCTGCCTTGCTGAAATCAAAGCTGTGCAACCTGAAGGTCCCTATGTGCTTGGTGGATATTCTGTCGGCGCACCAATTGCCTACGATGTCGCCTTCCGATTACAAGCAGCCGGCGACGCAGTAGAGCTTCTCCTCCTTCTCGACCCGCCCCTCGATCCACTCCCGGAACACGAGGCAGAGGCGCAGAGCACGTCCCCTGGAACGCCGCAAGCGCACTCCAAACGGACGCTTCTGGGGAAAATCCGTGTCCATGCCGGAACGCTGAGGCGCCGCCCCTTGGCCGAGTGGCCAGCCTATCTATGGCGCCGCCTGGGCACCTTATGGTTGGTACACGTTCAATCCCCCCTCCGCTTCTCTATTGCGGCAGCCGGATATCGCCTCGGGCGGGTGCCCGACAAACTTCGGACATTCTATGTTGGGCGGGTCTATTACGAGGCCTACGACCGCTACACAGCGCCCGACTATAGGGGGCCCCTCTTGGTTTTTCGACGTAACGACCCAGGGGCCGGGCGGGCGAGTGGGCGGCTTTTTACGCGGGCGCCGGGCCTCATTGGGATCGAAGAATTTGAATGCGGACACTACGATTTTCGGCGCGATCCGGCGATCGTTGAGGCCTGGACGGCTCGGCTGGCCGAGCATGTGCGGCACCTTCCTAATCGCCGGCCCGGTGGCGGGGAGTGAGAGGCGCGCGCAGAAGGCCGTCGATGGTTTGCTCAAGGACCGATCTTGCTCGCTCGGCCTCTAGGGCTTTTTTCATATGGTCGGCGCGCTCTCGTATCGTTGGGTCAG
>JBCDJA010000131.1:0-6749 GCA_038748465.1 Pseudomonadota bacterium | reverse complement strand
GCCGTTTTGGACCGACATCGAGGCGACCCACATCGCCAAATCGTCGAAACTGGTTTCGACCGTCACCGGCTTTCCGGTGCAGTACAACAAAGCCATCGTCGGCAAGAACGCTTTTGCTCATGAAAGCGGCATCCACCAAGATGGCATGCTGAAGAATGTTGAAACCTATGAAATCATCTCGCCTGAGACAGTTGGAGTGCAGACCAACAGAATTGTTCTCGGTAAACTCTCAGGTCGCCACGCCTTTCGCTCGAAGCTCGAGGAGCTCGGTTACACGTTGGGCGATAACGCGGTTGTCGATGCGTTTGCCAGGTTCAAAGAGCTGGCCGACAAGAAGCGGGAGATCTTCGATGAGGACATCATCGCGCTTGTTGACGATGAGGTGTTGAGCGGCAACCAGCGGATCCAGTTCGTCTCGCTGCAGGTGGTTGCCGGGTCGGTCGGTCCACAGAAGGCCGACCTCGAACTTGAGATCGATGGCGCGGTGAGGTCTACATCGGCAACCGGCGACGGGCCCGTCGATGCGACCTTCAATGCCATTAAAACGTTGTTTCCCCATGAGGCGACGCTGGTGCTTTACCAGGTCCATGCGGTTACTCAGGGGACGGATGCCCAGGCCGAGGTGAGCGTGCGGCTTGAAGAAGAGGGCAAAACCGCCGTCGGCCAGGGCGCCCACACCGATACCTTGGTGGCTTCCGCTAGGGCCTATGTCACAGCGCTTAACAAGCTGCTGACACGGCGGGCAAAATCGAAGCCGCCGGCCCCGGCCGCACCCGACCCTGAAAGCCTCAAAATTACGCCCTGATCGGGTCCGTTATCTCGCCACAAAGCCAAGCGCATCCTAAAGCGGTGGGGCGGCTCGCACAGCCCCACCATTCCGTCCCCTTGCCGAATCTGAGTACGGTAAGGGGTTAGGAGGCAAGGGACGTTGAGGGCGTGCAACCGCGCGAAGGGCAGGGCAATCGCCCTTTTGCCATAATCGTCCGCGTGGTGAAGGCATTAACCCTATGTTTCGGGCCACGTGCTAAACCCGCCCTATCACCGGAACGCACGTCGCTGCGACTAATTGAGCGGGACTTCACATGCTTGGCGGATTGCTTGGTATCTTCTCGGCCGATATGGCCATCGATCTTGGGACAGCGAACACGCTGGTTTACGTGAAAGGGCGGGGCATTGTGCTTAACGAGCCATCGGTCGTCGCCTTGATGACCAAGGGTGGCCACCGGAAAGTGTATGCCGTCGGTAATGACGCGAAAATGATGCTCGGTCGGACGCCCGGCGAGATCGAAGCCATTCGCCCCATGCGCGATGGGGTGATTGCTGACTTCGAAGTCGCCGGCGATATGATCAAACATTTTATCCGCAAGGTTCATAACCGCAATTCCTTCGCCAATCCGCAGATCATTGTGTGCGTGCCTTCTGGCGCGACGGCGGTAGAACGCCGCGCCATTGAGGAATCGGCCAATGGGGCTGGCGCCCGGCGGGTGCACCTTATTGAAGAGCCGATGGCTGCTGCGATCGGCGCCGATCTGCCCGTCGCAGATCCCACGGGCTCGATGGTGGTCGATATCGGCGGCGGCACAACCGAGGTCGCGGTGATTTCGCTGAGCGGGATTGTTTACTCGCGGTCGGTGCGCGTCGGCGGTGATATGATGGATGAAGCGATCATCAGTTACATCCGCAGGCACCATAATCTGCTCGTCGGCGAGGCAAGCGCTGAGCGCATCAAGAAGGAAATTGGGTCCGCCTGTGCGCCAAAGGATGGCGATGGGGAGAGCCTTGAGATAAAAGGGCGGGACCTGATGAACGGCGTGCCAAAGGAAATTCAAGTTACCACGAAGCAGATTTCGGAAAGTCTTTCAGAACCCGTCGGTCAGATCGTGGATGCCGTAAAAATTGCACTTGAGGCGACCCCGCCGGAACTCGCGGCGGACATTGTCGATAAGGGCATTGTCCTGACCGGGGGTGGGGCGCTCTTGAAGAATTTGGATACGGTGCTGCGCGAGGCCACAGGCCTGCCGGTATGCCTGGCGGCCGATCCGCTGTCGTGTGTGGCTCTTGGTACAGGCGCGGTGCTTGAGAATATGCGTCAGTACAAGCACGTGCTGTCTAGCATCTACTGACCAGAGGACGGCGGAGCCCATCCGCCGACGCAGTCTCTTGACGGTTTCGGGTGGTCGTCGCAATCCAGAATGGAGTGGCAGTCCGGCCAGGGCTCGGATCTTGGTGTTTGCGAGCTTTTTGGCCTTTTCCATGGCTCTTTTGATCTTGGATCGAGCCGAGGCCAGCGTGATTGACAAGGCCCGAAGCGCCCTTGACGAGATGACGGCCCCGCTGCTGGGTTGGCTCAATGGGCCGGTGACAGCGGTCCAAGGATGGACCGACCGAGCCCAGCACTATTTCAGTCTTTATGAAGAGAACCAGCGTCTTCGAGCCGAACTTGAAGACCTGAGGGAGTGGCGGGACGTTGCGCTGAAGCTGGAGCGGAAAACCGCCCGCTACGAGGCCCTGCTCAACGTCAAGCTCGAGCCCGGCATACGATATGTCACCGCACGGGTGACCAACGATACCGGCGGCCCGTTTGTCAAAACCTTCCTCACCAATTCCGGAACGAATGATGGCTTGCGTCCCGGCAATGGGGCCATCGACAGTCGCGGTCTTGTGGGCCGGGTGGTTTCGGTGCAGGACGCCGCCTCGCGCATTTTGCTTGTTACCGATTTGAACAGCCGGGTGCCGGTTCGTATGGAACCGTCTGGCGAGCGCGGCTTATTGGTGGGCACCAATCTTGACGAACCGGTGCTCTCATTTTTGCGGCCCGATGCGGTCGTGACTGTCGGTGACCGGATTGTCACCTCCGGCGATGGGGGGCAGATCCCCGCCGGGATCCCTGTTGGGCTTATCGGCGAGGAGGTTCGCAACGGCTATCGCGTCAGCCTCTTTGCGGACATCAACAATGTGTCGGTGGTCCGGCTTATCGATTTTGATCGGCGCCCGATTGCGCCTGTTGTGGCTGATGGCCCAGCGACCGGGCCGCAGGGGATTGCGGATCAGCCCGTGCGCGGACAAAATTTAGATACGCCGCCTGCGGCAGGTGTGCAACCCGAAGGGGGCCAACCCGCACGGGTCCAACCGGCAAGCGGCAGCGAAGCGGAGAGCGTTGAGGAAGACGATCGCCCGGCGGATGCATCCGAAGCACCCATCATCGATCCTGCAGCGCCCAACGGCGTTGGAGGGGCGGAATGAGCACGCCTTATCGGCGTTCCTCGCCAGGCCGGGCCGGGTCGTTTTCGGTCAATCGGGAGGCGTTGAGCCAGGGCATAGGATGGCTGGTCCCGGCGTTGACCACACTGACATTTTTAGTGTTTTCGGCCCTGCCGTGGGGCCTTATCGGATTGCCACGGACCGCGCCCGCTTTGGGTTTGATGGCCGTTTACATTTGGGCGGTTCGGCGCCCGAGCAGCATGCCGCTCGGCCTCGCATTCGGGCTTGGCCTTGTGCAGGACCTTCTCTGGGGTGAGCCGCTGGGGCTGTGGGGGGCAGGCTTTGTCGCAGGCACCATGGCGGCACGGGCTGTGCACACCCCGTTCCATGTGGACAGTTTAACTGTCCATTGGCTTGGTTTTCTCTATGTTTTGGGCGTCACAAGTGTCTTGGTCTGGCTCCTTGCCTGCCTTTATTACGGACAATTTCTTTCGTTTGGTCCGTTGCTTGGCCAGGGCTTGTTAACGGCAGCCTTCTATCCTGTGGGCGCTTTTCTCTTACGGTCGGTTCGCTGACCGGTTCGGCCCCGGGCGGGGCCTATGCGGAGCTACAATTCCATGCGTTCGAACGGGCGGGATGACAGACGCAAGGAGGTGCTAACGCGCCGAGCAGCCATCCTATCAGGTGGCACCCTGCTGCTGTTTGGCGGGCTTGGGGCGCGCATGTATCAGTTGCAGGTGCGCGATAGCGAAATCTACCAGA
Source organism: Pseudomonadota bacterium (assembly GCA_038748465.1). Classification (GTDB taxonomy): domain Bacteria; phylum Pseudomonadota; class Alphaproteobacteria; order M2410; family M2410; genus JBCDJA01. Next base: position 2,786 of record JBCDJA010000131.1, on the reverse strand, counting down.
TGCAGGCGGAAGAAAACCGCATCAACCGGCAGATTGTGCTTCCCCTTCGCGGCCGTATCGTAGACCGCTTCGGCGTTGAGGTGGCCGGCAATCGCCCAAACTTTCAGGCGATTTTGGTGCCGGAGCAGGCCAAGGACGTGGAAGACGTTTTAAGCCGCCTGGCCGATATCTTTCCCCTGCCAGACGCCGAGCGCCAGGCGCTGTTGCGGAAGATCCGAGGGCAGAAGAGATTTATTCCGGTCACTGTCGCTGAAAATCTGACATGGGAACAATTCTCCAAACTCAATCTCGGTCTGCCCTATCTTGCCGGTGTTAGCCCCGAGGTTGGCATGACCCGCCATTATGTGCACGGCGCGGCGGTGTCCCATGTAATTGGCTATGTGGGTGAGCCGACAAAGGCGCAGGCCGACGCGGGCGATGACGCCTTGTTGCGTCAGCCCGGATTTCGTGTTGGCAAGGCGGGTATTGAAAAAACCGTCGACGGAAAACTCAGAGGCACCCAGGGTGTTCGGTTCGTAGAGGTCAACGCCTATGGCCGGGTGATTGATGAACTGAAGGTTGTTGAAGGCACGCCCGGTGCCGAGGCGGTGCTGACAATCGATGCCGATATCCAACAATTTGCGGCCAACCGCGTGGCCAACGATAGCGCTGCCGTCGTGGTGATGGACATTTTCTCCGGCGACATCATCGCCATGGTGTCTGCCCCAGGATTTGATCCCAACGATTTTAACCGCGGGATTAGTTTCGCCTCCTGGCGGGCGCTCAATGCCAGCGAGAAAAAGCCGCTTCTAAACAAGATTATCAACGGGCTGTATCCGCCTGGCTCGACATTCAAGGCGATCGTCGCGCTCGCTGGCCTCAAGGCCGGCATCGTGAATCCCAAAACGAAGGTCCACTGCAATGGCTCGTATCGGTTGGGGCGCAACGAGTGGCATTGCTGGAAAAAGGGCGGTCACGGCCCGATGGATCTGCGTGATGCCATCAAGCAGTCCTGCAATGTGTACTTTTACGATTTGGGTCGGCGGCTTGGCGTGGAAGCCATCGCCGACATGGCGCGGCAGTTTGGATTTGATACGCCGACCGGGATTGAGATCCCGGGCGAGAAAGGCGGCGTTGTCCCCGACCCGGGCTGGAAGCGTGCGACTTTGGGTGAGCCCTGGTATCCGGGAGAGACTCTCAACATTGCGATCGGGCAGGGCTTTTTGCAGGTCTCGCCGGTGCAGATGGCTGTGATGGCTGCCCGCCTTGCCAATGGGGGGCTTGCCGTTGAGCCGCGCTTGCTGCGCGCTGTCGGCGCAGAGTTATCTCAGCGTCAGCCTCCGAAGCAAATGGACATCGATCCTGAGCATCTGGCTCTTGTGAGTGACGGCATGTATGCGGTGACAAACGAATGGGGCGGCACGGCCCGCCGCAGCCGCATCGAGGTGCCGGACATGGAAATGTCAGGCAAGACAGGCACCGTGCAGGTGCGCCGCATCACGCGAGAGGAGCGCCTCGCCGGCGTGATCAAGAACGAGGATCTGCCCTGGAAAAGGCGCGATCACGGATGGTTTTTCGGCTATGGCCCCTCCCATCAGCCGCGCTATGCCATCGCCGTTTTGGTTGAGCATGGGGGCGGTGGGTCGAAAGCCGCAGCCCCGGTGGCGCGCGACATCCTCAAGCGGGTGATGGAGAAGGACCCATCCCGATTGCCGGCCTATGGTCCTGTTGCGGTCAGCCAATCACCTAGTGTGGTTCTGCCGGCGACGGGCGAGGAGAGGTTGTAAGCCGATGGCTAGCCCCGAATTTGCCTTGCGCGGTCCGGTTGGGGGCGTGGGCGGCCTGGGCGATAAGCTGGGCCGGCTCAGCTGGCTTTTGCTGCTGCTGCTGACGGCGGCAGCCTCCGTCGGGTTTATGCTGCTCTTTTCGGCGGCGAATGGCAATATCGATCCGTGGGCATCGCGCCAAATGGTGCGCTTTGGAGCGGGGGTGGTGGTGCTGATCATTGTTGCGATGGTCGACATCCGCTTCTGGATGAGCCTCGCCTATCCTGCCTATTTCGGTGCGCTGGTGATGTTGGTCGCCGTGGAGTTTATCGGCGTCACGGGCATGGGCGCCCAACGCTGGCTGGACCTCGGACCATTTGTCGTTCAGCCTTCGGAGTTTATGAAGATCGCGATGGTGCTGGCGCTCGCGCGGTACTTGCACGGCCTTGAGCCGCAGCAGGTCTCTCATCCACTGCGCTTGCTCCCGTCCATCTTCATCATCTTTGCGCCGGTGGCGCTTGTGTTGAAACAACCCGACCTTGGCACGGCCCTGCTCCTGTTGGCAGGCGGCTGCATGCTACTCTTCCTTGCGGGCTTGAGTTGGCGGATTGTCATCGCCGGCGTGCTTGCGGGACTTTCGGCCATGGCCGTTGGCTGGCGGTTTCTCGAACCCTATCAGCAACAGCGTGTCCTGACGTTTTTGGACCCGGAAAGCGATCCGATGGGCTCGGGCTACCACATCATGCAGTCCAAAATTGCCTTCGGCTCGGGCGGCGTTTTCGGCAAGGGGTTTTTGCAAGGCACCCAAAGCCACCTCAATTTTCTGCCGGAGAAGCAAACCGATTTCATTCTGCCGATCCTGGCCGAGGAGATGGGCTTTGTCGGGGCGATTGGGCTCTTGGGCCTCTACCTCATGATCCTTGGCTATGGTCTGTCGATCGCCATCCGCAGCCGGCACCATTTCGGCCGTCTTGTAACCCTTGGGGTGCTGATCACTTTCCTGCTTTATATTCTCATCAACACATCCATGGTCATGGGCCT
>JBCDJA010000130.1:0-6770 GCA_038748465.1 Pseudomonadota bacterium | reverse complement strand
GGCGATCATAAGCTCATGGTTTAGACGCTGATTTGACGCCGTCTCCCCCGGGGCGCGTCGCGGCTAGGGAGACAGCCATGACTAATCCGGGCACTCAGCAAAGCGCACAACCAAGCCGTGCAGGCTTTAGCGCCGAGGCGCTGGCGATCTGCGTGTTTCTCACGGTCGGCGCGTTTTATGCGCTGCTGATTGCGGCGCGGACCTCCGATCCGGGCATGGCTTTCCATGCCAATATTTTCCTCATCGCCTTCCTCAGCGGCATCTTTTTGATTGTCCAGCGGTCGGTGTTGTCCCCGCCCGCGGCGCCTGAGACGGGCTATGCCCTGGGCCCGGTCAAATTCGCGACCCTTGCGGCGGTCTTTTGGGGGATTGCGGGCTTTCTCGTCGGCGTCGTGATCGCGCTGCAATTGGCGTTTCCGAACGTCATGTATTTCCCGGACTTGCCGTTCACGAGCTTTGGGCGCTTGCGGCCCCTGCATACCTCGGCGGTCATTTTTGCCTTTGGCGGCAATGTCCTCCTCGCCACTTCGTTTTACGTGGTGCAACGCACTTGCAGGGCGCGGCTGATTGGGGAGTACACCCCCTGGTTCGTGATCCTTGGGTACAATCTGTTCATCGTTATTGCCGGCACTGGCTACCTACTCGGCATCACTCAGTCGAAGGAATATGCAGAGCCTGAGTGGTATGCCGATCTTTGGCTCACGATCGTATGGGTCCTCTATCTTGTTGTGTTTGGCGGCACCGTCCTGAAGCGGAAAGAGCCCCACATCTATGTGGCGAATTGGTTTTTCCTCGCCTTCATCGTCACCATCGCGATGCTGCATTTGGGCAACAATGCTGCCGTCCCCGTCTCGCCCTTTGAGCCCAAGAGCTATGTGGTATGGGCGGGCGTGCAAGAAGCGATGATCCAATGGTGGTATGGGCATAACGCAGTGGGCTTCTTCCTCACTGCCGGCTTCCTTGCGATCATGTACTACTTTATTCCAAAGCGGGCCGAGCGGCCGGTCTATTCCTACCGGCTGTCCATCGTGCACTTCTGGAGCCTGATTTTCATTTATATTTGGGCCGGTCCCCACCACCTGCATTATACCGCCCTGCCGGAATGGACTCAGACCCTCGGCATGACCTTTTCGGTCATGTTGTGGATGCCGTCCTGGGGCGGAATGATCAATGGCCTGATGACGCTTTCCGGGGCCTGGGACAAGCTGCGCACGGACCCGGTGTTGCGCATGATGGTGGTCTCCGTGGCGTTTTATGGCATGGCCACCTTCGAGGGACCGGTGATGGCGATCCGCGCCGTCAATTCCCTCTCTCATTACACGGACTGGACGATCGGACATGTGCATTCTGGCGCCCTTGGCTGGGTCGGCTATATCAGCTTCGGTGCCATTTATTGCCTGGTGCCTTGGCTCTGGAACCGGCGCAGCCTCTATTCGCTGCGGCTGGTGGAATGGCATTTCTGGATCTCCACCATCGGCATCGTCTTCTACATCACATCGATGTGGGTGAGCGGGATCATGCAGGGCTTGATGTGGCGCGCCTATAACGAGTTCGGCTTCTTGCAATTCTCCTTCGTCGAGACGGTTGCTGCGATGAGCCCCTATTACGCCATTCGCGCCTTGGGCGGCATTCTCTTCCTCACCGGTGCGCTCATCATGGCTTACAACCTCTACAGAACAATTCGCGGTGGTGCGTGGGAAACCGAGGCGCCAGAGACCGGCCTTGCCGGGCTCGCACCCGCCGGGGCCAGGGCCCGTTAAGGCCGGGCCGGCCCATAAGCTCGCCCCCAAGGCCACCAGGCCACGTTGGGAGAGGGCGGAAACGATCGAGGCAACAGACACATGATTTTAGACAAGCACGGCATTCTGGAACGCAACGGCCTGTTGCTGACGGTCGGAATTTTGCTGGCTGTCTCGATTGGCGGGTTGGTGCAAATCGTTCCTCTGTTTTATCTAGAAAGCACGATCGAGGAGGTGGACGGCATCAGGCCCTATTCGCCGCTCGAACTGGCGGGCCGTAATATTTATGTCCGTGAGGGATGTTATGTGTGCCACTCCCAAATGATCCGTCCCATGCGTGATGAGGTGGAGCGCTATGGGCATTACTCCCTCGCCGCCGAGAGCATGTATGACCACCCCCACCAATGGGGCTCCAAGCGCACGGGGCCCGATCTGGCGCGGGTGGGCGGTAAGTACTCAGACGATTGGCAGCGCCAGCACCTCATCGATCCGCGCAGCTTGGTGCCGGAATCGGTCATGCCGCCCTATCCGCACCTCATGAATGCAACCATCGATCCAGATGCGATTGTCCGCGATTTAAAGGTCAATCGTCTTGTCAATGTGCCCTACTCAGACGAGATGATTGAGAACGCCAAGCAGGACCTGCTGACCCAGGTCAACCCGGATGCCGATGACGTGGATGGGTTCTTAGAGCGCTACCCAAAAGCCGTCGTCAGGGATTTCGACGGCGATCCAAGCCAGATCAGCGAGATGGATGCCATCATCGCCTATATGCAAATGCTGGGAACCTTGGTGGATTTTTCAACTTATTCGGCTGAAGAGAATTATCGCTGAGGAACGCCATGTATGAGCCGCTTGCGCAATTTGCACAGACCTGGGGACTGATCATATTCATCGTCGCTTTTGTCCTGGTGCTGATTTACGCGCTGGCGCCGGGCAACAGGGCAAAGTTCTCGCAGGCCGCACGCATCCCTTTGGATGACGGGAAGGACGAAGACAATGTCGGGCGATCAAAAACGGATTGACGAGCCAACCGGCGTCGAGACAACCGGTCATGCGTGGGACGGGCTTGAGGAGCTCAACAATCCGCTTCCGCGATGGTGGCTGACCGTCTTCTACATCACGGTCATTTGGTCAGTGGCCTATTGGGTTTTCATGCCGTCCTGGCCCACCTTGTCAGGGCATCTTCAAGGGCTGCGTGGGCACACCGAGCGCGCTAATGTCGCCGAGGCCCTTGACGCGCTGGAGGATAGCCGCTCGGTCTTCATGTCCCAATTGGCCGGCGCGGATACTCTTGACACGATCCAAGCCGACCCAGCGCTCTTCCAATTCGCGCGCCAGGCCGGTGCCTCGGCCTTCGGCAACAATTGCGCGACCTGCCATGGGTCCGGCGGGCAAGGGGCCCCGGGCTATCCGGTCCTGCGGGACGATGATTGGTTGTGGGGCGGAACGCTCGATCAGATCCGCTACACCCTTCAGGTGGGCATCCGCTCGACCAATGATGACACGCTGTTCTCCATCATGCCGGCCTTTGGCCAAGACGGCATTCTCGATAAAGACGATATCAAAAGCGTGGTGGAATATGTGCGGCAGATCTCAGGCCAAGAGGCTGAAACAGCCTTTCTGGAGCGGGGCGAAACCGTGTTTCAAGAGCAATGTGTGGCCTGCCACGGCGAAAACGGGGAAGGCCTGCAAGCCCTCGGCGCGCCCAATCTGACCGATGTGATCTGGCTTTACGGCGGCGACCGGGAGGCGCTGACCGAGACCATCACCTACAGCCGCTACGGCGTCATGCCGCACTGGAACGAGCGGCTTGATGAGGGGACCATAGCTGCGCTTGCAATCCATGTTCACTCGCTCGGCGGCGGCGAGTGACGCGTGGGGAACCGCCGATCATGCTTACCGGTTCGCCGACCTCAGAGGTGAGACAGACCGATCCTCCACCCGAGGAGGACGGCCCGCTAACGCCTGGGCTTGGCACCCCTGGGCCAGGCGGCGAGGCGCAGCGCCAGCCTACGCCAGATGAAAAAGCGCAGCGCCAGCTTTCCCCGGCCGACTTTGCGCCAGACGACATTGCGCCAGATGAGCAAGAAGCCGCCCAAGGCGTCGAAGCGGTTCAGGTGGCGGCCGTCAACAAGGCCGAGCGCCGAGAGCTTTATAAGGCGCGCGAGCCGATCTACCCCAAGCTCGTGCACGGTCGTTGGCGCACGATCAAATGGGTCATTTTGTTTGTAACCCTTGGCATCTATTACGGGTTGCCGTGGGTGCGCTGGCCGCGCGGGCCCGGCGAGCCCGACCAGGCTGTGTTGATCGATTTTCCCGGTCAGCGGTTTTATTTCTTCTTTATCGAGATTTGGCCGGACGAGCTTTATTACGTCACAGCACTGCTTATTATTGCATCCCTGTCGCTGTTTTTGGTCACCGCCGCGTTTGGCCGGGTATGGTGCGGGTTCACTTGCCCGCAAACGGTGTGGACGGATTTATTCATTGCGGTGGAGCGGCTGGTGGAAGGGGACCGGAATGCCCGTATTAAGCTGGCGAAAGCCCGGTGGTCTGCGGACAAGGTTGGCAAAAAGGCGGCCAAGCACGGCCTTTGGCTGCTGATTGCCGCGGCGACCGGCGGGGCGTGGGTGCTGTATTTCCACGATGCGCCGCAAATCCTCCCCAAATTGTTCACCGGCGATGCGCCGCTCTCGGCCTATATGTTCCTCAGCCTCTTGACGTTCACGACCTATATTTTCGCCGGGTCGATGCGCGAGCAGGTGTGCACCTATATGTGTCCCTGGCCGCGGGTGCAGGCGGCCCTAACCGATGCGAGAACCCTTGAAGTGACCTACAAGGTCGATCGGGGCGAGCCGCGCGGCAAACACAAAAAAGGCGCCAGTTGGGACGACCGCGGCGATTGCATCGACTGCAAACAATGCATTGCCGTTTGCCCCATGGGCATCGATATCCGGGATGGCGACCAGCTTGAATGCATCCATTGCGCCCTGTGTATCGATGCGTGCAATGAGGTCATGGACAAAGTGGGCCGCCCGCGTGATCTCATCGGCTATGACACCGCCGACAATGCGGCCCGTCGCCAAGCCGGCGAAGCACCGACCATCGCTTTATTCCGAATTCGGACCCTTATTTATACGGTCCTCCTTGTGGTGATTAGCGGGGCCACCCTGGCCACGTTGATAACGCGGGCTACCCTGACGGCGAATGTGAGCCCTGATCGGGCACCGTCTTATGTTCAGTTGTCGGATGGATCGATCCGAAATGGGTACACGGTTAAAATCGTGAACCGCGCAAACGAGACCCGAACCTTTGCGATTGCACCGAGCGGGCTTGTGACAACCGAGTTTAAATCGCTTCAGGCCCCCAGCATCGACGGGCGGGTTGAGGTTGAGGCCAATGCCGATGCGGTGCTCGCCGTCAGTGTGTTTCTCACCGCCTCCCAGGCGGTGCTGAAGGCGGCCGATGCAGCGCTCATCCCGATCACCTTTACAATCGTTGATGTGGTGAGTGGGGAGCAGGTTGAAAAGGAGAGCGTCTTTGTCACAGGGCAGCGGTGAGCCGTGGATGGGCGAAGGTAAGGGGACGCCCAAGGGCAATCGGACAGCCGAGAGTAAACGGACGGCCGACGGAAAAACGACGGGCGAGGGTAAAAGAATGGCAGAGATTAAAGGCTGGCATGTCTTCTCGGCCTTCGTGGTTTTTTTCGGCGCCATTTTGGCAAGCAATGTCGCGCTCGTTTACCTTGCCATTTCGACCTTCCGAGGGATCGAGGATCCAAAGCCCTATTTGCGGGGCCTTGAATACAACCAGGCCCTCGCCGAACGGGAGCGCCAGCGCGCTCTGGGTTGGCACAGCACCATCGACCTTCAAAGCGGCGGCGAGGGGTACCGCCTGTCGGTAGCGATGGCGACCTTAGAGGGCAAAGCCATCCCAGGCTTATCGTTTGAGGCAGAGTTGCGCCGCCCGGCCACAAAGTTGGAGGACCGTCCGGTTGATCTCTTTGCCACGGGAAAGACCGGATTGTTCGTGGCTGACCTCGGGCCCCTGGCGCCCGGCGCATGGGATTTCGTTGCCACCGCCAATGACAGTGCGGGCAACCGTTTCGATATCCGCAATAGGCTGATGATCGAATGAGCGATGTAAGCACAGACCCACTCACTGCAAGCGTCGGTTCGCTGGCTGCCGCGCCGGGCCGGCGCGCGTCCGCGGACCCTTCCGTCTTTGTGACGGACCAGGGGGACGGCTTGTCGGAGCTGACCTTGCTGGTGCGCGGCGCCACGTGCGGGGGATGCCTGCGCAAAATCGAGCGGGCCTTTGCATCTGCGCCGGGCGTCAGCGATGCGCGATTTAATCTGTCGACGGGCCGGCTTGTTGTGCGGTGGGATGCCGGGGCGCTTTCGCCCAGTGATGTCGTGGGCGTCGTTGAAGGGCTTGGGTTTGATGCTGCCCCCTTCGCCGAGGCGGAGCGGCAAGACGATGAGCGGCGCGAGGCGCGTCACCTCTTGCAATGTTTGGCCGTCGCGGGCTTTGCAGCGGCCAACATCATGATGTTGTCGGTGGCCGTTTGGTCCGGCCACGGCGGAGAGATGGGCCCTGCCACCCGGGACTTCCTGCACCTTATTTCTGCGGTCATCGCCCTTCCCGCCGCGCTTTATGCCGGCCAGCCTTTTTTCCGGTCCGCCTTCCGTGCCCTGAAGGCCGGCGGGGCGAATATGGATGTGCCCATCTCACTTGCCGTGCTTTTGTCCCTCGCGCTCAGCCTGTTTGAGAGCCTCAACGGCGGCAAGCATGCCTATTTTGATGCGGCGGTCATGCTTTTGTTCTTCCTCTTGATCGGGCGTTACCTGGACCGGCAATTGCGGGCCCGCACCCAATCGGCGGCGCGTGATCTCTTGGCCCTCCAGACGGTCACGGTACGCCGTTTTGAGCCGGACGGATCGCTTGTCTCCCAGGCTGCCGGCGATGTGCGCCCCGGGGACAGGCTGCTGTTAACGCCGGGAGACCGGGTTGCGGTCGACAGCGAGGTGG
>JBCDJA010000129.1:0-6835 GCA_038748465.1 Pseudomonadota bacterium | reverse complement strand
TTGCACGCGGCGCTTGAGGGATACAAGACCGCAACAAAGCCCGGGCTATTTCGCCGCCGCCGGGTGGCCCCCCGCGGGGTCTACCTCTATGGCGATGTGGGGCGCGGCAAATCCATGTTGATGGACCTCTTCTTTCGCCATGCGACCATCGAGCGAAAGGAACGGGTTCATTTCCACGACTTCATGCTGCGCATCCATGCGGCCCTCGAGCGTTGGCGCCAGCTTAAGCCGGCGGAACGGGCCAAAAGCCCCCATTGGGACAAGGACATGGGGGATGACCCGATCCCGCCGGTTGCCCGCGAGGTGGCCGATCGCGCGTGGCTTTTGTGTTTCGATGAGTTTCAGGTCACCGATGTCGCCGATGCGATGATCTTGGGCCGGCTGTTCGAGCAGTTTTTTGCCCTCGGGCTTGTGGTTGTCGCCACCTCCAACCGCCATCCGGACGCGCTCTATGAAAGCGGGCTCAACCGGCAATTGTTTTTGCCTTTCATCGCGCTTTTGAAAGACCGGCTCGACGTGGTGGCGCTCGACAGCCCGACCGATTATCGCCTCGACCGGCTGAAGGGCGTGCCGGTCTATCATTATCCTTTGACGGAGGAGGCGGCGTCAGCGCTTGACGATGCGTTCTTGCAACTGACGGATTGCAAGTCCGGCACGCCGGATGAGTTGACGGTGCAAGGGCGCACACTGAAAGTGCCGGAGGCGGCGAAGGGGGTTGCCCGGTTTGCGTTTGCCGATCTGTGTGAAAAACCCCTTGGCGCGGCTGATTATCTCGCCCTCGCCGAGGCGTTTCATACCCTCATTTTGGCCGGCATCCCCCAGATGGACCGGCACCGGCGCAACGAGGCCAAGCGGTTCGTGACGCTGATCGATGCGCTGTATGAGGGGCATGTGCGGCTTGTCGCCTCGGCAGCGGCCCCGCCGGAAGCGCTTTACGAGGCGGGCGACGGGGCGTTTGAGTTTCAACGCACGGTCTCGCGCCTCATGGAAATGCAATCGGAAACCTATCTCACCCAGCACGAAGCGCAGGCAGGCGAGCCCCCGGCGTAAGCCCGGACCGTGCCTCGGGGTCTCCGCCCAAAGCATCACGCCTCCTAACTTGCCCGGGCGGGTCCTTTCAGGCTAGGTCACCCGAGTTTTTGCACTTGCGGCACTCCCCCACGCGACGCGCTCGCGCGGCAGCGCCGCGTTGGCGCTGGGCGCCCCCCGCGCACTTTCCAGGAGAAAAAGCATGGCCCGCAAAAAATTTGCCCTCATCGGTGCCGGTCAAATCGGTGGCACCCTCGCCCACCTCATCGGCCTTAAAGAACTCGGCGATGTGGTGCTCTTTGATATCGCCGACGGTCTGCCCCAGGGCAAAGCGCTCGACATCGTCCAATCCTCGCCGGTCGATGGTTTCAACGCGCGCCTTGAGGGCACGAGCGACTATAAAGACATCGCCGGCGCGGATGTGGTGATTGTGACCGCCGGGGTTCCCCGCAAGCCGGGCATGAGCCGGGATGATTTGCTGGGCATCAACCTCAAGGTGATGAAGTCGGTCGGTGAGGGCATCAAAGAGCACGCCCCCGACGCGTTTGTCATCTGCATCACCAATCCGCTCGATGCGATGGTGTGGGCGCTGCAAAAATTTTCCGGCCTGCCGACGAGCCATGTTGTGGGCATGGCCGGGGTGCTCGATTCCTCGCGCTTCCGGCTTTTCCTGGCTGAGGAGATGAACGTCTCGGTAGAGAGCGTCAGCGCCTTTGTGCTTGGCGGCCATGGCGATACCATGGTGCCACTCTCGCGCTATTCGACCGTCGGCGGCATTCCGCTGCCGGACTTGGTGTCCATGGGCTGGATGAGCCAGGGGCGGCTTGATGAGATTATTCAGCGCACGCGCGACGGCGGGGCGGAAATCGTCGGCCTGTTGAAGACCGGCTCGGCGTTTTATGCGCCGGCGGCCTCGGCCGTGCAAATGGCCGAAGCCTATCTTTACGACAAGAAGCAGCTTCTTCCCTGTGCGGCCTATTTGAACGGTCAGTTCGGGCTCGATGACATGTATGTCGGTGTGCCGGTGCTGATCGGCGCCGGCGGTGTGGAGAAGGTTGCCGAGATCAGCTTCCAGGACGATGAAAAAGCCATGTTCGATCATTCGGTCGATGCGGTTCGCGGCCTTGTTGAGGCCTGCAAAAAGATCGACCCCTCCTTGGGCTGACGCGTGCCCGCCTGAGCGCCCCCGCTCATTTTCGGGGCGGCAACAAGCGGAGAGCGGTTGATGGGGACATGGCGGGTCGACCGGCGGACATTCCTCGGCAGTCTCACCCTCGGGCTTATGGCCTGCGGGGACAAGACACCGGTTCGCGCAGACAAGGCGCCCGTTCTCGCGCCGGGCGCGAAACTGGAGCGGATCGCGTTTGCGTCCTCTGCCGACCAAGACGCACCCCAGCCCTTTTGGCCAGAGATCGCGGCGATACAGCCCGATCTTTTTATTTTCCTCGGCGATGCGGTCTACGGCGATCCCATGCGCGATGGCGAGTTCGTGTTCGATGCCGCGTATTTGCGCAGCGCCTATCTGAAGCTTAGCGCCATTCCTGAATTCGATGCGTTTCGCAAAACGGTGCCGATCGATGCGATTTGGAACGATCGCGATTTCGGGCTCAGTCATTCCGGTGCGGACAATCCGGGCAAAGAGAGTGCCCGGGATATTTTCTTAAAGTTCTGGAATGTCCCGCCGGAGGATCCGCGTCACAGCCGGGACGGGGTTTACTTTAGCCGCCTAATCGGCGCTCCGGGCCGCCGGGTGCAATTGATCTTTCTGGACACCCGCTCATTCCGAAGCCCTTTGCGGCCTACGGACGAGCGAGGTGTGAAGGGCAAAGAGCGCTGGCTGCCTGACGATAACCCCGCTAAGACCCTCCTTGGCGATGCGCAATGGGCGTGGCTTGAGGCGCAATTGCGCCAGCCCGCCGAGCTGCGGATTATCGCCTCTGGCATTCAAGTGCTTGCCGAGGGGCACGGGTTTGAGCGGTGGGGGACTTTGCCGCGAGAGCGTGCGCGCCTGTTGCGCCTGATCGATGAGACAGGGGCCGGCGGCGTGGTGTTTCTGTCGGGCGATCGGCAGGTGGCGGCCCATTATCGGTCGGAAGAGGCGCGCGTCCCGCTTTATGAAGCGACGTCGAGCGGCCTTAATCGCACTATGCCAAGCGCTCAAGAACGCGGGCCGCACCAACTTGGCGATGTGTATGGCGGGGAGAATTTCGGTCTTCTGACAATCGATTGGGTCGAGGGGACTGTGCTCCTCGATGTGCGGCGGACCGACGGGACGCTTGTCCGCCAGACGGGTGTAACGCTCGCCAAACTCGCCTCAGGCGCTGGCGAGCCGGGGCCTGACCCGGCACCCGGCGGAGGGCAGGCACTGCCGGAAATAGACAACACGTAATTGGTCCAAACTTCCCATTGACACCTTAGCTTATGCGACCTTCGCGGCGTTGCACGCACCCATCGGCATGATATAACCCGCAAAGTTCCATGCTCTCTCAAACGCCTAGACAAAGAGGGGGTCTCACCCCGCCTTCTGCAACGGCCCGCCGTTTGGGGGGGCTTATTCCCAAAGGCCCTTTTCAGACGCTAAGGCATCTGCCCTTCACTCATCACCTCTCATCCTAGCTTAAAAGTCTGCACCAAGATGAACATTCATGAATATCAGGCCAAATCGGTCCTTAAACAATTTGGCGTTTCCGTCCCCGACGGGGGCGTTGCGTTTACGCCTGACGAGGCGGTGAGCGTTGCAAAGGGCCTTCCCGGGCCCGTTTATGTGGTCAAAGCGCAAATCCATGCCGGTGGGCGCGGCAAGGCTGGCGGCGTCAAGGTCGTCAAATCCCTTGAGGAGGTGCGCACCGAGGCGGAGCGCATGCTGGGCATGACCTTGGTGACCCACCAGACCGGGCCAGCCGGCAAGGAGGTTGGCCGGGTTTACGTGGAAGCCGGGTCGGACATTGCCGATGAGCTTTATCTGTCCTGCCTGGTGGACCGCGCCACCTCGCGCATTTCTTTTATCGTGTCCACCGAGGGCGGTATGGACATCGAGGAAGTGGCCGCAAAAACGCCGGAGAAAATCCTTACTCTGAGCATCGATCCGGCATCGGGCGCGCAGGCCTTTTACGGCCGCCGGGTTGCCAAGGCGCTTGGCCTTAAAGGCAATACCTTCAAGCAGGGCGTGAAGCTCATCGATCAGCTCTACACAGCCTTTGTGTCCAAAGACATGGACATGTTGGAGATCAACCCCTTGGTCGTTACGGGCTCTGGCGATCTTATTTGCCTCGATGCCAAGCTCGGTTTCGATGGTAATGCGCTTTATCGGCACGCTGATATTCAAGACCTGCGAGACCTAAGCGAAGAAGACCCGATGGAAATCGAGGCCTCCAAGCACGATCTCAATTACGTCAAGCTCGATGGCACCATCGGCTGCATGGTCAATGGGGCCGGGCTTGCCATGGCGACCATGGACATCATCAAACTCTATGGGGCGGAGCCGGCCAACTTTCTGGATGTGGGCGGCGGCGCGACCGAGGAGCGCGTGACCGAAGCCTTCAAGATCATCCTTTCCGATGCGAATGTGGAGGGGATCTTGGTCAACATTTTCGGCGGCATCATGAAATGCGATGTCATCGCCAAGGGCGTGATCGCCGCTGCCAAACAAGTCAATTTGTCCGTCCCCCTCGTTGTCAGGCTCGCTGGCACCAATGTGGAACTGGGCAAGCAGCTTTTGTCCGAGTCCGGTCTTGCCATCATCCCCGCTGATGATCTCGCCGATGCCGCGGCAAAGATCGTCAAGGCCGTGAAGGAGGCCAAATAATGGCTGTACTCGTCGATAAAGACACCAAGGTCATCACCCAGGGCTTCACCGGCAAGCACGGGACATTCCACTCAGAGCAGGCGCTTGCCTATGGCACGCAGCTTGTTGGCGGCGTCAGCCCCGGCAAGGGGGGGACAACCCATCTCGGTTGCCCTGTCTTCGATACGGTTGCCGAGGCCGTTGCGACGACCGGCGCCACGGCAAGTGCCATTTATGTCCCCCCGCCCTTTGCGGCCGACGCGATCCTGGAGGCGATCGATGCGGAAATCCCGCTCATCGTGTGCATCACCGAGGGCATCCCGGTGAACGACATGGTGACGGTGAAGCGGGTGCTCGAGACGTCCAAATCGCGCCTGGTGGGGCCGAACTGTCCCGGCGTCATCACGCCGGAGGCCTGCAAGATCGGTATTATGCCCGGGCACATCCACAAGCGCGGATCGGTGGGTATTGTTTCGCGCTCCGGCACCCTCACCTATGAGGCGGTGGCCCAAACGACAGCGGCTGGGCTTGGGCAATCGACATGCATCGGCATTGGCGGGGATCCGGTCAACGGCACCAATTTCATCGATTGTCTCGAGCTGTTTCTCGGCGATCCGGAGACGGAGAGCATCATCATGATCGGGGAGATTGGTGGGACCGCCGAAGAAGAAGCGGCCGATTTCATCCGCGCGTCATCGGTCAAAAAGCCGATGGTCGGTTTTATCGCGGGGGTCACTGCACCGCCGGGGCGGCGGATGGGCCATGCAGGCGCGATCGTTTCGGGCGGGCGCGGAACGGCGGATGCCAAAATGGAGGCCATGCGGGCGGCCGGCATCCAAGTCGCTGACTCCCCGGCCTCGCTGGGGACCACACTCGTTGAGGTGCTTAAGGGCTGATTAACCAACATGCCGGCCTTCTACGCGGGCGCGGCGCGGGCGCCAAAGGGCGCATCCCTTTACGCCAAGCTCCCGGGGCCAAGCCCGGCACCCGGCAGCAATCGCTAAGGAACGATCGGCGGGGATAGCATAGGGAGCAGGGCAGGACCCTGTTGATGGCCATGAAAAACGGTCAACGGGCGACGAATGGCGGTTCCTCAGCACAGTCTGGGCCGGGCGCGCCCGCGCAGGATCAAGACCGAACGTCGTTCCTTTATGGCTCTAACGCGGCCTTTATCGAAGAGGTCTATGCGCGCTATGCGGACGATCCGCAGTCGGTTGATCCGAGTTGGCAGGCTTTTTTCGGATCGCTCGACGAAGCGCCCCAAAATGTTCGGAACGAGGTGCGCGGCCCCTCCTGGGCGCGCAGCGATTGGCCTGTCGTTGAAAAAGGCGAATGGACAAGCGCCCTCGATGGCAACTGGCCCGAACCCGTCAAGGACCTGAAGAAAAAGGTTGAGGCCTCGCCGGCGGCCTCCGGCATGAGCGCGACCGATGTGCGCGCTGCCACGGTCGACAGCATCCGCGCGATCATGTTGATCAGGGCCTACCGCATCAGGGGGCACCTGATGGCCAATCTCGATCCCCTTGACCAACAGGACCGCGAGCCCCACCCCGAACTCGACCCCGAGACCTACGGATTTACCGCGGCGGATATGAACCGCCCGATTTTCATCGACCATGTGCTTGGTCTTGAAACAGCAACGCTCAATCAAATCCTAGCCATTTTGCAGCGGACCTATTGTGCCAGTATCGGTATTGAGTTCATGCACATTACCGATCCGGAGCAAAAAGCATGGTTGCAGCAACGGATTGAAGGTCCGGATAAGGAAATTTCGTTTACGGAGCGCGGCAAGCTCGCGATCCTGAATAAGCTTATCGAAACCGAAGGGTTTGAAAATTTCCTCCACATTAAGTTCGGCGGCACCAAACGCTTTGGGCTCGATGGGGGCGAAGCGGCTGTGCCGGCTATGGAGCAAATCATCAAGCGCGGCGGCGCGCTTGGGGTGAATGATATCGTCCTCGGCATGCCGCATCGGGGGCGGCTCAATGTGCTGGCCTCGGTGATGGGAAAGCCGTTTCGCGC
>JBCDJA010000128.1:0-6868 GCA_038748465.1 Pseudomonadota bacterium | reverse complement strand
TCCGGCTTCTGAAAAATCCAGCTGGGCGGTGAAAAACGTGGCGGAGCGGATGCCGGTTTTTCCCTTTTGCGACATATAGGCAAGAGTGGATCCAAGCAGGGTGCCACCGATGCAATAGCCGACCGTGTTCACTTCATCGACCTCGCAAATCTCTTTCACGACGTCGACAACCTCGAAGATCCCCTCGCGCATATAATCTTCAAAGGTTTTGCCAGCGAGCTCCGGCCCCGGATTAACCCAGGAGGTGACGAACACCGTATGGCCTTGGTCCACCATCCACTTGATCAGCGAATTTTCCGGCCGCAAATCGAGGATGTAAAATTTGTTGATCCACGGGGTGAAAAAGACGATCGGCGTTTCATGCACGCTCTCCGTCGTCGGAGAATATTGAATAAGCTGTAGGATCGGGTCTTCAAACACCACCTTGCCGGGCGTGGTGGCGACGTTCTTGCCGACTTGGAAGTGCTCAAGATCCGTTTGCCGAATTGCGAGCTTGCCCCGGCCACGCTCAAGATCTTGGATCATATGCTCCAGGCCGTGAATCAGGTTTTCACCCTTGCTATCGATCGTTGCCCGCAGCACTTCCGGGTTGGTGAAAAGGAAGTTTGACGGCGCGATCGCGTCGGCGAATTGACGGGTGTAGAAGTCAATCTTCGCGCGTTCTTTTTGGTCGAGCCCTTCAACCTCGCCGACAAATTGCTGCAGCCAGCGCGCGGTCAGCAAATAGGACTGCTTCACGAAATCGAAGACCTCATTTTCTTGCCAATCGGGATGGCGGAAGCGCTTGTCGCCGCGGCGGGGCTCGATGACCGGATCGACCTCTTCTCCCATCAGCCGGCGCGTTGTGGATTGCCAAAGGTGGAGGTGCGATTTCCAGAGATTGAGTTGGGCATCGATGAAATGCCCCGGGTCCGTCACCATGCGTTGCAGGAGATGCATAAAGGCATTGGCGACATTCAGCGGGTCCACCGTGCCGATCCTGTGCGGCTCGCGATTGCGCTGCATGAATTCGCGCACCAATTGCTGAGATCGGGCTGCGATATGCATCATGTTACGCGACCATTCCGTCGCGTCCGGCATATGCAAATCTTCGATGCCGAGGGCCGGGTCGGCGGGTTTTTCTTGTGGCTTGGCTGTGGCGTCCGGGCGCGGCTTTGCCGCTGACTGGGGCGCGGTCTTGGGTTTTGTTTCCGCCTTGGCTTTGGTCGCCGGCTTTGCTGTGGCCTCTGCCTTCACCTTGGCAGGTTTCTCGCTGTTTGCCGGAGCGCTTGCGGGCTTTGATTGAGGGGGCGCGGCTTGTTTTGTCGCTGCTGGTGCCGACTTCGCTGTCGCCTTTGCCGGGGTCTTACCGGCTGCTTTTGTCGTGCGGGACGGGCGTTTGGGCTTCGCGGGTTTTTTCGGTGTGGGTTGATCCGTATCCGATACGTAACCGGTCATAGCAACGGGCTTTTCGGCGTCTGGCTTTGCTGGAGCGGGCGCGACTTGGTCCGGCTTCGGCGCCCCAGTTTCGCTCACTTGGGGTTTGGATGGTCGGGCCTCCACGGGCGCGGTAGCGGTCTCTTCGTAGGATCGGTCAAAACCATTTGTTCGCGGCGGCGTCGGTGTGGGTTTTTTTGTTGTTTCCGTCGCTTTTTCTACCATCGGTTGGGCGCTCCCGCATGTGTTTGGGTGTCATTAAGGCTTACGCGGACAGACTCAGAACCCTGAGGCGCTGCTGCCCGCCGACCCCGCGTGAAACTTGTCCGCAAGGAAACGACTTAAGCCCGGCCCTAATAGGTAAGAACCGGTCACCCACCTCGCAACCATCCCATATTGGGTCTGGAACTCCCACCGATTCTTAGGTAGGGGCAGGGTTGGGGCGTGACAGCGCCTCGTGGTGCACTGCAACATAAAAAGGGGCGATCGTGCCAGAGTTAAATGCGACAGTCGGCCGCAAATTGACGCGCGCGGCATGCCGCGGACGTAGCGCCGCCCTGGTTTTGGCTGGATTATTCTTGGCCGCCTGCGCCGACCGGCCCGATTTTCCGTCCCTGGGCGATGTGCCGGAGGCGCCGCCCGTGCCAAGCCTTGAGGAGCGGCGGGCGACCGCTGAGGATCTGGCGCAAGATCGGGAAGATTTCGATAAGCCTGACGTCTTGCGCTAGCGCGCCCTGAGCCCCCCGGCGCGCCCCTGGGCATTCGAGTGCCAAAAGGCGTGGCCAAGCTGCACGACTGCGCCAAAATTTGGCCTGACGGGCTTGCTGATTTCGCAGGAATTGGTGCGTGTTGAGCGCGAGGTGTTAAACGTTCCTCAACAGCGCCCTTACACAGTGACACAACCATCGATCAGGGACGCGACAGCTTAGCCTGCGGCCTTGCTACGACTTACCGGCGCGATTGCCACACGAGCGCGCATCAGCCACCCGGCCCGGGCACCGAGGACAGGGATCATGACCACCGATTTTCATCGCATCCAGCGCCTTCCCCCTTACGTTTTTGAGGAGGTGAACCGCCTCAAGGCGCGCGCGCGGGCCGAAGGCGCTGACATCATCGATTTCGGAATGGGCAATCCGGACCTGCCGACCCCGAGCCATATCGTCGGCAAGCTGGTCGAAACCGTCACCGATCCGCGCACCCACCGCTATTCCGCCTCGCGGGGCATCAAGGGCCTCAGGCGGGCGATGGCCAACTATTACGATTGGCGGTTCGGAGTCAAAATCGACCCTGACCGGGAGGTCATCGCGACCCTCGGCTCAAAGGAGGGGTTTGCAAACCTCGCCCAGGCCATCACGGCGCCTGGCGATGTGGTGCTCGTTCCGAACCCCTCGTATCCCATCCACGCCTACGGCTTTATCATTGCGGGCGCTGTGATCCGCCATCTTCCGGCAAACTCGCCAGAGGAGATGTTGGCCGGTGTGCGCCAGGCGGTGCGCCATTCCGTGCCCAAGCCCTCTGTCCTGGTGCTGAATTATCCCTCGAACCCGACCGCCCAAGTTGTGGATCTCGACTTTTATAAAGAGGTCGTCAAATTCGCCTCGGCCAATGACCTTCTGGTTCTGTCAGACCTTGCTTATTCCGAGATCTACTTCGACGGCGCCCCCCCGCCATCGATCTTGCAGGTGCCCGGCGCCAAGGATTGTGCGGTGGAGTTCAATAGCCTGAGCAAAACCTATTCGATGCCCGGCTGGCGTGTCGGCTTTGCCGCCGGCAACGAACGCCTCATCGCCGCCCTTGCGAGGATCAAATCCTATCTCGATTACGGCGCCTTCACGCCGGTGCAGGTCGCCGCTGCGGCCGCCCTGAACGGCCCGCAGGATTGTGTGGAAGAGCACCGCAAGATTTATCAGGCGCGACGCGACATCCTTGTCAGCACCTTTGCCCGGGCCGGGTGGGAGATCCCAAGTCCGCCGGCCACGATGTTCGCGTGGGCGCCGCTGCCGCCAGCCTTTGCGCGGCTCGGCTCGCTGGCCTTTTCAAAGCTGCTCCTGCAGGAGGCCGATGTGGCGGTCTCGCCTGGCATTGGCTTTGGCGAGTTTGGCGATAATCACGTGCGCCTTGCGCTTGTGGAAAACGAGCAACGCGTCCGCCAGGCCGCGCGCAACATTCGCCGCTTCCTCCAAGCTGCCGCGCCCGGTACAGTGCCGGATGATCCAGAGGGCGCCAACGCCCAATCCCCGACACCAAAGGCAGCCTCCCTTTGACAGAGCCCTTCCGCGTTGCGCTTGCCGGCCTTGGAACGGTCGGCACGAGCGTCTTTCGCTTGATTGAGACCCATGCGGAGCTTTACGCCGCGCGCATCGGCCGGCCCCTCGAGGTTGTCGCCGTCTCAGCGCGCGACCGGGACAAACAGCGGGGCATCGATTGCACGAGGTGCGTTTGGTTTGACGATCCGGTCGCCATGGCCGCCGAGGCCGAGGCCGATTGTGTCGTTGAGCTAATCGGCGGCGAGGAGGGGGCGGCACTTGAACTGACGCAGGTTGCCCTAGAGCAGGGGCGCCATGTGGTGACCGCCAACAAGGCATTACTTGCCCATCACGGGAGCGCGCTCGCCAAGCAGGCCGAGACCGCCAATCGTGCCCTGCGGTTTGAAGCCGCCGTGGCGGGCGGGATCCCGATCATCAATGCTTTGCAAGACGGCCTAACCGCGAACCGTATCGAGCGCGTCTACGGCATTCTGAACGGGACCGCGAATTACATCCTCACCGAGATGGAACGCACCGGCAGGGCCTTTGAGGACGTTCTCAAAGAGGCCCAGGAGCTCGGCTATGCCGAGGCCGATCCGAGCTTTGATATCGGCGGGATCGATGCAGGGCATAAGCTGAGTTTGTTGGCGGCCCTGGCATTTGGCATGCGGGTGCGCTTCGATGCTCTGCCCATGACGGGCATCACCGCCATTGAGGCGGATGACATCGCCTATGCCCGCGATCTTGGCTATCGGATCAAACTCCTTGGCATTGCCCAGCACACGGAGGAGGGCATTGCCCAACGGGTGGAGCCCTGCCTGGTGGGCGCGGCCCATCCGCTCAGCCCTGTCGATGGGGTGTTCAATGCTGTCGTGATTGATGCCGATGCGGTGGACCGGCTGACCTTTGTCGGCCGCGGCGCCGGCGGCGAGCCCACGGCCTCGGCCGTCCTGGCCGATCTCATTGACGTCGCGCGCGGGCAGGTGCGGCCGGCCTTTATCACACCGGCCGAGAAGTTGTCCGATTTGCCCCTAGCAGCCGTCGACGCGCTGCCCGGGCCGTTTTATCTCCGGCTGAAGGTGGTCGACCGGCCGGGGGTTATCGCCGCCATTGCCGACCGGCTGGCGCGGGAGACCATCTCGATCGAGAGCATGATGCAGCGGGCGCGGGCCGAGGGCGATGTGGTGCCCGTCGTGATCGTCACCCACGAGACGACCCGAGCGGCCATGGAACGGGCCCTCGCCGACATCGCGACACTGGATGTGGTCTCGGGCGCGCCGTGCCTTCTGTCTATTGAAAATTTTTAGAGCGCGGCCTACCCAGAGGCGCCACGCGCACCGACTCACTTAGAGCTGCAGGGGACCCACAATGAGCGCAGGAACCGACGCGACAAGCCCGAGCGAGGGCACCCTCGAACGCACACTGACGCTTGAGGTCGTGCGGGTAACCGAGGCAGCAGCCATTGCCTGTTACGATTGGATTGGACGGGGCGATAATGTCGCTGCCGACCAGGCCGCGGTCGATGCCATGCGCCGCGCGCTGAACGAATGCGGGATCCGGGGCAAAGTCGTGATCGGCGAGGGGGAGCGGGATGAAGCGCCCATGCTCTTCATCGGCGAAGAGGTTGGAACCCAAGAGGGGCCCCGCGTCGATATCGCCCTCGACCCCCTAGAAGGCACGAGCCTTACCGCCAAGGCCGCCCCCAATGCCCTTGCGGTGCTTGCCATGGCCGAGGGCGGCAGTCTTTTGCATGCCCCCGACGTGTATATGGACAAAATCGCCATCGGCGGCGGCTATCCCGCGGGCCTTGTCGATCTCGACGCCGACCCCAAGGACAATATCGGCGCGCTTGCCAAAGCCAAGGGGGTGCCGACCGAGGAGGTTACGGCCTGCATCCTAGAGCGGGATCGGCATAACGACTTGATCGAAAAGGTGCGGAGCACGGGCGCCCGGGTGATCTTAATCCCCGATGGCGATGTAGCGGGCGTTATTCACACCACGGACGATGCAACTGGCATCGACATCTATATGGGCATTGGCGGCGCACCGGAGGGGGTGCTGGCGGCCGCGGCGTTGCGCTGCATCGGCGGGCAGATGCAGGGGCGTTTGTTGTTCCGGAACGATGAGGAACGGGGCCGGGCGACCCGGATCGGCCTGACCGATTTCGACAAAAAATACGACATGACCGACCTGGCGTCAGGCGATGTGATGTTCGCCGCGACGGGGGTGACCACCGGCTCGCTGCTTGAGGGCATCAAAATCGGTGGCGGCTTCGTTACGACTCACACTATCGTTATGCGATCGAAAACAGGCACGGTGCGGTGGGTGAAAACGCGCCATCGTTCCGCATCAAAACCCCTCTAACGATCGATCGTCAGTCCCCGTGAATTTGCCGGTATCAGCCGGATCGTTCCTTGATGTGGAGCGATCTGCCAGAGGACGTGTGTGGTCTTTACGGACAGCCGATGACCGCCTGGCCCGTGCTCACGCCCAGCGTTTGGGTGTGGCCGAAGTGTTGGGCCGCATCCTGGCCGGCCGTTCGGTGCCGCTCGATCTCGGGGAGCGCTTTCTCAATCCGAGCTTGCGCGAGGACATGCCCGACCCCTCCTCGCTGGCCGACATGGATCGCGCGGTCGGGCGGGTGGTGCGGACGGTTGAGGCGGGCAAGCCCGTCGGAATTTTCGGCGATTATGACGTCGACGGTGCGGCCAGCACCGCGCTCCTCGGCCGTTATTTAACCGGCCTCGGACTTCGTGTGCTGACCCATATCCCCGACCGGATGACCGAAGGCTACGGCCCCAATATTGCCGCGCTCCGCGCGCTCGCCGCAGAGGGGGCTGACGTCATCGTCACCGTGGATTGCGGCACCGCGGCGACCAATGTGCTTGCAGAGGCGGCCGGCGATGGCCTTGATGTGGTTGTCCTCGACCACCACGAAACGCCGGACGCACCGCCGCCGACGGCAGGGCACGTTAACCCCAAACAGGCTGCTGACCGTTCTGGCCTTGATCACCTCGCTGCGGTGGGCGTCACGTTTTTTTTCGTTGTGGCGCTTAACCGCGCGCTTCGGGACCGGGGCTTTTTTAGCGGCGAGCGGCAGGAGCCGGACCTGCGGGACATGCTGGACCTCGTGGCCCTCGGCACGGTGTGCGATGTGGTTCCGCTGGTGGGCATTAACCGCGCCTTTGTCCTGCGGGGCCAGGAGG
>JBCDJA010000127.1:0-6889 GCA_038748465.1 Pseudomonadota bacterium | reverse complement strand
GGTCGATCGCATTTCCATCGTTCCGTCAGGCAGCGCCGAATACGACGTCGTTGCCGCGGAGGACGGCTCGTTTGCCCTTTCTGCGATGCCCGAGGGAAAAATAGTAAGTGCCTCTGCCGGCTTGACGGCCCTTGCCGGAAGCCTTGTCGCCGTGCGGTTCGAGGACATCGAAAAATCGTCTAACGTTGACTTTTCAAAGCCCAGCCAGCTGACATTCCGAACCCTCGACGGGTTGGTGGTCGATGCCACGGTTACCCACCAGGAACCGGACTATTGGGCCACCTTTAAAGCACGGCTCGATGACGAGCGCCTTGCCGGCGTTGATGCCCTGAAGGCAGACGACACAAGGCCCCTGTCCCAGCGTGATAAACTTAAAACTGCCGAGGCGGTCCGCCGGGAAGTGGATGTCATCAATCGGCGTGCGGAGGGCTGGGCCTTTCGTCTCCCGGCCTTCCAGGGAAGCCGCTTCATGCGGGAGCTGGACGAGCTTTTGGTGGATGGCGAGCCCGCCGGCGAGGGCAGCCTTGAGGGCGGGGGCAATTTGCAAGGCCCAACCGGTCCCAATGTCAATGGCGGGCAATCCTCCCCAGCGCCCGATGATGACGCGTCGCGCACCGACCAGGGCGGGGATCGCGGGCCAGGTCTTTCGGAATAGTCACAAAGGTCGGGGCACTCACCTGCCCGAGGTCGGCTGCCGGGGCTTGTCAATGAGACACATCAAGGAGTGAGAGGTCGATGTCTGTCGAAGAGCGCTTTACGTTTCAGGCCGAAGTATCGCGGCTTCTGCAGCTTATGGTGCACTCGGTCTATTCCGAGAAGGAAGTTTTCCTCCGTGAGCTGATATCGAATGCGTCCGATGCGTGCGATAAGCTGCGCTATGAATCCATTTCAGACCCCTCGCTTCTGGGCGAGGACCCAGACCTAAAAATCTATATTCTTCCCGACAAAGAGAGCAAAACCTTAAGCATTGTCGATACCGGTATTGGCATGGCTAAGGCCGAGCTTGTTGAGAATCTCGGGACGATAGCCAAATCGGGCACGAAAGCCTTCCTTGACCAAATGGCGGAGGCCAAAGAGGCCAAGGACGCAGCGCCCTCGCTCATCGGGCAATTTGGTGTCGGGTTTTATTCCGCCTTTATGGTGGCACACACGGTGACGGTAACGAGTGGGCGCGCCGGCAGCGACGAGATGTGGGCCTGGGAAAGCGATGGCACGGGCGAGTTTTCCGTTAGCCGCGTTGCGACGGCCCCCGCGCCGCTCAAAGCGCGCGGCACACTTATTACCCTCCATCTGAGGGACGGGGAGGAAGAGTTCGCCGATGCCGAGCGCCTTAAAGCCCTTGTACGGAGCTATTCCAATCACATCGATTTTCCGATTGAGCTTCGCACCAAACCCGATGAGGAAGGCGAGCGGGCCAACGATGCAAGCGCCTTGTGGGTGCGGCCGAAATCGGAAATCACGCAAGAGGAGTACACAGAGTTTTATCACCATACGGCCGGTGCCTATGACGAGCCGGCCCTGACCGTGCACTACCGGGCTGAGGGGCTAAATAGCTTTATCGGGCTCCTCTATATTCCCTCAGCGCGGCCCTTCGATCTTTTCGACCCCGAACGCTCCGGCCGCATTAAACTCTTTGTGCGCCGGGTCTTCATCACCGACACCGCCCCCTTGCTGCCCGGATATCTGAGGTTCGTTCGCGGGGTCGTCGATTCAGAAGACATGCCGCTCAACATGTCGCGGGAGATGCTGCAAAACAATCCGGTCGTTGCAGCTCTCAAAAAAGCTCTGACGGGGCGGGTGCTGTCAGAGCTTGAGAAGTTGAAGAACAAGGAGCGGGAAACCTTCACAACCGTCTGGTCGACCTTTGGGGCGGTGCTGAAGGAGGGGCTTTACGAGGATGCCTCCCGGCGGGATGCAATCTTGAAGCTGGCGCTCTTTAAAACCACTAAGGGCGAGGTGGAGCGCACCCTTGAGGAGGTGTTGGCCGACTTTAAAGACAATCAGACTGCCTTCTATTATCTGACTGCAGAGGATGAGGCCTCGGCGCGCCGGTCCGCGCAATTGGAGGGATACCGGGCTCGGGGCTTAGAAGTGTTGTTGTTGACAGACCCGGTCGACAATTTCTGGCTCACCGCTGTGGAGGGCTTTGAGGGCAAGCCGTTTAAGTCCGTTACGCGCGGGACGGATGATCTGTCGGGCTTTGCCAAAGAGGAAGGCGCGGTTGACGATGTGCCTGCAGAAGAGCCATCCCTTGCCTCGCTCATTGCCTTTATGAAGCAAACCCTGGAGGAAGAGGTTGAGGACGTGAAGCGGTCTGACCGGCTCACCGATAGTGCGGCGTGTCTGGTGGCACCGGATACGGGCATGGATTTGCAGCTTGAGAAATTCCTTGCACAGACAAATCAATTAGGTGCCGGCTTGGGCAAGCGGGTTTTGGAGGTCAATCCCACCCATCCGCTCATCGCGGCCATGGCCCAGCACCTGACCGATAAGGGCGGGTCGCCGACCCTGGAGGAGGCGGTGCGCCTCGTGCACGACCAGACCGTGATCCAGGAGGGGGAAACCCCGACGGACGTCGCGGCCTTCGCCAAGCGGCTCAGCGATGTGCTGGCCCGGCTTTTCGCTTGAGCCTCGACGCATCCGGCCCGTCTCCTTAAGCTCGCCCAGGTATCGTCAACAGTCCGGGCCGAACTGGCTGGCCGGGGGTGCAGCGACCGACTTGGGAGAGGAAAGCCATGCCAAGACTTGCAGCGCTCGAGCGCGATGACCTGAAAGATTTTGCCCCGCTTTTCCAGGATTAAGAGGCCTTTTTTGGCTTTTTGCCGAACGATTATCTGACCATGGGACGCCGGCCGGAGATCCTGGGTGCGATCGCGCAATTGACCCAAGCGGTGTTGTTCTCAGAGGCCAACACCTTACCGATGAACACGCGCTTGCTCATAACCTACATGACCTCGCGCGCGGCCGGGTGTCAGTACTGCATCGCCCATAACGTGACCCTGATCGAGCGCCACGGGGTGAACCAAGAGCAGATCGACAACATCAACGACTTTGCCACCCACCCAGCCTTTAATGCGGCCGAGCGGGCCGCTCTGACGGTCGCCAAACATGCCAATACCAACCCTAATTCGGTGACTGACGCCCAGTTTGACGCGCTCCGGCCTCATTACGGCGATGGCGAAATCGCCGAGATCGTTGCCCTCATCGCGATGATGTCTTTCTACAACCGCTGGAACGACACCATGGCCACC
The DNA here is from genome assembly GCA_038748465.1 of Pseudomonadota bacterium. Taxonomy (GTDB): domain Bacteria; phylum Pseudomonadota; class Alphaproteobacteria; order M2410; family M2410; genus JBCDJA01. Next base: position 3,638 of record JBCDJA010000127.1, on the reverse strand, counting down.
ACGCTCGAGCGCCCCGCCGCCGACGCGGCCGCAAAGTGGATCGGCGCCGAGGGCTGGTCAGGCGCGAAACACGCCTAGGCCCTGGTGCCATGGGATCGACAGTGGTCGGATAGCAGGCCAGTGCGTTCCGTTAGGGGTTTGGTCATTCCTGTGGCGGATACTCATCGCTCGTGGCGGACGATAAGCTCGTCGCTGAAGATAAAATTGTGCCGAGTACCATGACTGACGCGCCGAAAACGAGCCTTGAGACACGCCCTGTCCCGGATGGGATTTTACCCCGGGATTTGGTGGTGCCCTATGTGGGGCCGATGGTCGGCGTATCGGTTTGCTCACTCGCGGTGCTTTACGGCCTCAACAGCGTCGGTCTTGCTTTGTCGGGCCTTGCAGCGCCGGTTCTTGGGGCCGTTGCCGGGTCGTATGTCGTAAGGCGCGCTTTTGTGGCCAAATCAGGCCGGGCCCCAACCGACGCAGAGCGCCGCCACCTTACAGCCACCCTCGGCGCCCTGAGCCTGGTGTGGCTTGTCCTGTTTGGCGTGCTTGCGGTGTTCGTTGCCCAGCATACGTCCTACACCCTCGCTTACCCCGGGCCTTTGCGTTGGAATGCGGAGGGGGTTGCCATCTTCTATGGGTGTTTCGCGCAGGGCCTCGTTGTTCTCAGCCTTTATTTTGGGCTAGGCGGGGCGAGCGAACCCGCGCCGCTTGACGGGTCTGCGCAAGCCGCGGCCTGACGGAACGGCAAGACACCCGTTATCTTAACTCTCATTAAAATTTAGTCCGCCAGCCACGTCCTATTGGAGGGTGAGCGGATCATCGCCCGCCGCGCAGCGGCTTACCGTCACCCGGCATGCGCCGCCCTCGCAGGCCGCCAGGGCCATGCTCTCGGCCGATTGGCGCGTGTCGCGCACAGCCCAGCCCGTCGAGCGCTCGTTGTTGGCAAAGGCAAAGCAGCCAAAAAACGGCGTCACCCGCTCACAGTTACTGGACGCGGCAAGGCACGATTGGCGCACGGCCCGGGTTGCCGCGTCTGAGGACCGGTGTCCGGTCGACAATTGCAGGTTGCCCGCACCGTCCCGCGCCAGCGCACCCCAAGCAACGGGGGAATGGGATTGCGTTCTCTCTAAGCGCTTGGCTTCATGACAGTCTGGATACAGAAAATCTCGGCCGGCAAGATCGTCATTGCGAAGCCCGCGATGCCAGCGCCCTGGCCCGCCCCAACTACGCGAGGCAATGGCAAGCACGTCAACACTGTCTGAATAGACAAAGCCACGCCCTGGGTTCTCGCAGCTTACCGAAACAGCGTTGAAGGGATTGCTGTCGGTGTCGATATTGCGGCCCGGATATTCATCGGCGTGGGCAAGGCCCAAAACGTGGGCGACCTCATGGAGGGCCGATGAGCCAAAATGCGAGCAGCCCCGTTGCTCCTCCTGCGGATCGAAATACCAGCACTGGTCGGCCTTGAACACAACATCGGCGCTCATAAGGCGCGGGCCCTCAGCCTCGAGGCCGTTTGTGAGGCGCACCGGCTCACGGACCGCGCGCCAGGCGGTATAGGCCGAGCGGCCACGGCGCGCGAGACGGCGATACTCGCTCGCGGATAGAACAAACAAATCAACCTCTGCCCCAACGCCAACTCGGCCCTTAGCCGTTTGATCGACCCTAGGGACGACAAGGCCCGAGACGTCCGAAAAATAAAACGCGTCCGTCCCCTCGGTCCAACGGTCAAACGCCTCGCGCATCATGCCCTTAATGGCCGCGCAGCTCGGTTGCTTACGATCCACAAAACGCAGCCGATCGCAGAAGGCCGGGGCGAAGGCGTATTCCAGGCCGCCGCCAAGTCCGCGCGTGCCGTCATCGACAAGGGCGCGCTCGCTTTGGGTCCAGCGGGGAACAAAACTGAAATCCGGTTGAAGGCTGGCGGAGGAAGAGCGGGCCTCGTTAACAAGGCCGCTGTTCGGTCGCATGAGGACAAAGGCCTCAGATGAGGGGGCAAGGGCGCTGAGGACGACAATCCCGCTAACACTTGCAACAACGCGGCGCCACACGGCACCACTGAGCCAAAACCCATGGCCAGTACGCATACGCAACACTCCTACACACCCGGGCAGGCTAGCGCTGGAAGGTTAAAATCCAGGAACTCGGCGAGACATTTCCGCGGTTTGAGGAGAATCCCTTATTGCTGACCTGCCATCCCGGCCTTAGCCTGAAGGAGATCCGCGCGGTGAAGACCGCGGTAAAAACCGTGCCTTCAAGGCACGAGGCGGAAAGACAAAGGCAAGGGAAGGAGTACCCCATGGGAGAGACCCTCAACGCACCGAACCCCACATCGGTTGTCCCCTCAAAAGAAAAATTGGGCTTCGATCCCGATGCCCTGCGCGACAAATACGCGGCAGAGCGGGATCGGCGGGTCCGCGCTGATGGGAATGATCAATACAAGGAGTTCAAAGGCGAGTTTGAGCGGCTGGGCGATGATCCCTTCGTGGAGACACCCATTGAGCGGGCGCCGATGGAAGAAACCCTCGATGCGCTCGTGATCGGTGGGGGCTTTGGCGGCATGATCGCGGCCGTCGAGCTGCAGAAAATCGGCATCACCGATTTTCGGATGATCGAGAAGGCAAGCGACTTCGGCGGCACCTGGTACTGGAACCGCTATCCCGGTGCCCAGTGCGACGTGGAATCCTATATCTACCTGCCGTTTCTTGAGGAGACGGGGTACGTCCCGAAGGAGAAATACTCCTTCGGGCCGGAGATCTTCGCCCATGCCCAACGTGCCGGGCGGCATTTCAAGCTCTATGAGCGGGCTTGTTTCCAAACCCAGGTCAAATCGGCGCGTTGGCAAGAGGACGACAAACGCTGGCTCGTTGAGACGGACCGAGGCGATAAGTTTCGCGCCCGCTATCTCATCATGTCAGCCGGGCCCCTTAACAAAGCCAAGCTCCCGGCCATGAAGGGCCTTGATCGGTTCAAGGGGCACATGTTCCACACCAGCCGCTGGGACTATGACTATACCGGCGGCGATACGACGGGCGGGCTTACGGGCCTTGCCGACAAGCGGGTCGGTATTGTCGGCACCGGGGCGACGGGCATCCAATGCGTGCCGCGGGTCGCCGACTACGCGAAAGAACTCTTCGTGTTTCAGCGCACCCCCTCGGCGGTTGACGAGCGACGCAATAGCCCCACCGATGCGGCCTGGGCCGAATCGCTCACGCCGGGCTGGCGCAAACGCCGGGCGGACAATTTTACAGCCATTTGCGGCGGCGTTCCGCAGGAAGAAGATCTGATCGGCGATGGGTGGACGGAGCTGTTTTCCCGGCTGACCAATCCGATTGAAGGATACGATCCTGCAACCCTCACAGAAGAAGACGTGGGGGCCCTCGCTGAGATTGGCGATTTTCAGCACATGAACCAAATTCGCAACCGGGTCGATGCGGTCGTCGGCAATGCCGACCTCGCGGAAAAGCTGAAGCCATGGTACCGGCAATTGTGCAAGCGCCCGACCTTCAACGATGAGTTTTTGCCGGCCTTCAATCGGCCGAATGTCACCCTGGTAGACACGTCCGCTGGCAAGGGCCTTGAGCAGGTCACTGAAAACGGGGTGGTTGTCGACGGGCAGGAATACGAGCTCGATTGCCTAATTTTCG
>JBCDJA010000126.1:0-6931 GCA_038748465.1 Pseudomonadota bacterium | reverse complement strand
CGGCGTGGGGTTTTGAAATAACGGCCTGCGTGAAAAAGGACGTCTGAAATGGTCAATGGAAATGTGGAACGCGCCTTCAGCCCAGATTTATGGGGCCAGCTCACGCCGCGGTCCTGCCGCTCTTGTTGCGGTGCGACAGACATGGGCGCAACGGGCTGAAAAATCAATTAAAATATGAAGGGCAGCTCATAGAGGTCCGCTCTGGCGGGCTCGCTTCCCATAAGCAGCCCACCTGACCTAACGGGCCTCGGCCAGCACAAGGGCAAGCGGATAGACGCCAAAGAGAACGGGGTGAAGGGCCAGAAAGGCGGCCCACAGAGCAAGCCCCAACGCAGCGCCGGCACAGGCGGCTTTGTCGATGTGGCCGGACCCGGCACTTAAGCGTTGCCATTTGTGCTCCCCGAGGCGGCGGCGTAACCGCCTCTCAAGGGCCACGACGCCAAGGCCGCCAAAGGCAGCCGAGCCTCCAAACAAGGCAAGGCTCGGCCAATCGCCATTGGCGGGAAGATGGGCAAGGCCCCATAAGGTCAGCCCCCAGATCAGCGGGTGGCGAACCCAGCCGATAAGGCCCGGGCGATGGGGGTCAAACCCGCGCTTTCGAAAGGCAACGGAGAGGGGGTTCGCGGCAAGAGCGCCAACACCGATCAGGACAAACCCCAGGGCTGATACCACCAGCGCAAAGCCATAGGCCCAGCTTGGGGCCGGCCAGACCATCACCCGTTCGGCGGTGAGGAGGGAGACGATGACCCAAGCCAAAAGCGCGATCGACAGGCCGGAATAGGCGATCAGGTAGCCCGGCTCGCCAAGGCGCGCGACGGCCCAGGCCTTAAGGCCGCTGCGGGCGAGAAGGATATGGCTTCCAACAAACACGCCCATGGCAACCAAAACACCCATCGTCCGGCTCGTTACCCTTCATTGCGGGGCGGTGTGGGGCGCGACAGCACAAAAAGCGCCGCCGCCGACAGCACAATCGCCTGCACAAGAAGCACCGTGGGGCTCGCCTTCAAGGCGAGTGAGAGCGCGAATACCAGCCCCATGGAGACGGCTGCTGCAGCTTTGGCACGGGTACTGATCGCCCCATGCTGTTGCCAGTTTTCGATAAGGGGGCCAAAGACGCGGTGGTTGATCAGCCAGGCATGCCAACGCTCCGACGAGCGGGAAAAGGCAAACGCCGCCAGGAGCACAAAGGGTGTTGTCGGCAACAAAGGCAGCACCAAGCCGACCGCGCCTAATCCAAGGGCGAGGAGCCCAAGCGCAAACCACGCTGCCCGCCGAGCGCTCCGCATTCTCAGTAGGCCCTATCGTTTGTGCTCGGGGCTGTGGAAATCGGTCTTACAGCCTGCCTCCCACACCTCGGGTTGGTTGCCGTGGGCGGGGAAGCCGCCCGCATCCTTCAGCCAGCGCGCCACGTGAAGCGTGTTCCACACAAGGAAGGTGGTGTTGCGGTTGGTGAAATCGTTTTCCGGACCGCCGGATCCGGGGTCCATATAAGACGGGCCCGGTCCCGCCTCGCCCATCCAGCCGGCATCGGCCTGGGGCGGCACCGTGTAGCCGATATGCGAAAGGGAGAACAGAACGTTCATGGCGCAATGTTTGACGCCATCTTCATTCCCAGTAATCAGTACACCACCGGTTTTACCATAGTCGCGGTACTGGCCTTTTTCGTTAAAGTGGTGGGTATAACCATACATCCTCTCAAGGACACGATTGCATACGGAGCTTTTCTCACCCAGCCAAACGGAGGTGCCGATGATGAGGATGTCGCAGGCATCGATTTTGGTTTGGATGAACGGCCAATCATCGCGCAGATAGTTGTCGACGCCGGCGTAATCGAGCCCGAGACCGGCGGGAATTTCGTAATCCACCGGGCGCAAAATCTCGGTCTTTACGCCATTGGCCTGATAGATCTGCTCGGCAATCCTCAACAGGCCTTCTGTGTGAGAGAGGTTGGGCGAGCGCGTGAGCGTGCAATTGAGCATAAGCACGCTGAGGTCGTCATAGCGGGCCGGCGGTGTTTTGCACTGCGCGTCAGTAATTTTCTTCAGTTGGTCGGTCATCGGGCGGGCTCCAAGTGGCATCTGCGGGCAAACTCTGGAAGGAGTTGTCGCACAGTCAGTGGGCCACAGGCCAGATGCGCGGTGTGCCTGCCTGGCTATTCACCCATAGTACGGGGGCATTGCGAGCGGTTTGGGGGGCCAACGGCCGCGCCGACTTGGGCGTTTTGGGTTCTTCTCGCCTTTTGGGCCCTGCCGCGTTAGGCCGCTTTGGCCAGCATTTCCTTGTGGTAGGCCGAAACCTTTGCCATCGCCGTTTGGATCATGGTCTGCAGTGCTTCTGGGGTCATCGGCCCGCGGCCTTCCAGGGTGGCTGCAAAACTCTCGGTGGTCATCGCGTCAAGGCGCGCCGCCAAAAGCCATTTGTGGAGGTCGGGGTCTGTGGACCAGAGCATCTGCCCACGCATCATATCCTGAATGAAGGTCAGATAGTCTGCCGTTGAGTCCGGGTGCGGTGTCGGCTGGCAGAGCTCGTTTTTGCGGGCCTCGTCCGCCACGGTGCATTCCACATAGCCGATCATGGCGGCAGCGAATAATTGCTGACACGGTCGCACGGCCTGAAGCGTGATGTGATCGCCGTCGAACACGGGTTTTTTGGGGCGGCGTTCCAAGCCATCGGCCGTGCAATTGATGAACAGGCTGTTTTTCGGGCAGGAGGCTTTGCCCCGCTCAAGGGACATTTGGCCCGGATCGATGCGCGTTACCCGGCCCATTCGAATAACGTTCTTGATGCGTCGTAAATCTTTGAGTTCAGCCTGGGAGATGGTGGCGCAGCGATACATGGTCGGGTCCATGTCCTCCTCGATGCGGATAAGGCCGCCAATCTCCTCAACGCGTTTGAACATATCCTGCAGGGATGTCGAGGCGGCCACCGCTGCCGTCTGCTCCATCATGTTTTGCACCAGGGTCGGGCCCCCAAAACCCTCCGGTTGCATCTTCTCTCGGTCGATCAGCCAAGCCTCCCGCGGTTTCACCCACAAAATCCGGTCCGGATCGACACCAAGGTCCAAGAGGTAAAGGCAGCTATCGAACGAGGTTTTGCCGGCCCCCACGACCACGAAACACTCATAGGCGTTGCCAATGGCGCCCAGGCGATTGGGGGCGACGACCTCAACGCCCTCGGCGACCTCAAATTGTGGCGGGGTGACTTGGGGCACCCGCACCTTCATATAGGTGGCATCGACGGTCTTTTTTGTCTTGGCACGGAAGCGATCGCCATTGACAACGGAGCGGAATTGTCCGTCACCCTTATACTCACATTGTGGGAAATACTGCACCCGCCCCGTGGGCAAAAAATCCCGCCGCATGACAGTATCGAAATAGGCCAGAATTTCGTTTGCACCGGCAAGCTCCATCATGCCCTTGTTGCGGCCCGACATATCCAAACGGTCCTCACCCATTTTGCGAGAGTTGACGCCATAATAGGCCGAGGGCTGATGGAGTCTCACAAAGGGATAGGCGTGGTTCCAGTGGCCGCCAGGTTTGTCTAACCGATCGACTAGGGCGATGGTGGCATTGCTGTCCGTCAGCAGAACATCAGCAAAGGCCATACCCATGGCCCCGGCGCCCACCACAAGGTAATCGGCGTTGATTTCTGTTTCTGTCATTGCGAGCGATCCTTTTCCCTTGGTCGGTCGATCCTTAAGCGGGGACCTTGTTATTTGATTGGCGGGGTGCTGCGGCCGAGCTTTGGACTGCGCGAAGGCAAAAATGCCGGACCTCCTCCCGGAGTTTGCTGCCTTGATTTGGCGCCGTTATTGCCTCCGGTTCAAGGCGCATGATCATGGTTTCGTTTAGCGCGCCCAAAATACACGCCGAAGAGCACACCGGGTCTTGGGTCGCAAACGCCCCATCGTCCATGCCGTCGCGAATGATCGTCTCAAGGAGGCCCGCCAGGAGCCGGCGGTGGCGCTGCCGGTTTGCTTCAACTTCCGGGGCCACAGGCTCACCGATCATGGCATAGGCCTGCACGCGCCCGCGGATGGCCCGCCCAGTAAAGGTGTCGATTGCGGTTGTGAGCCTCTCCAACGGGGGCTCATCGCCCTTCGCTATTTCCGCAATGACGGCATATTCGCCGGTTGCGATCACGTTATAAGCTTCTGTATACAGATCAGAAATTTTCGTAAAATGCGTATAGAGCGACCCCGTTGAAATGCCGGCCCGTTGCGCCACGGTTTTCAGCACGCACCCCCGCCAGCCCGCCACACGCACCAGGGAGGTTGCGGCCTCCACGATGCGCGCGCGGGTCTCTAGCCGTTTGCGCTCCACAAATTCAGTTTTGCGATAGGCCATGGATCGTTCGCTTCCGTTAGCGGCCCAAGCCGCCAGGGCAAAGGAGACAATACAAGCGCAAGGCGGTTTGCTTGCACGCCTGCCGACCCGCCAGAGACAGGCCGGCAGAAGGTCGGATATTTCAATCAGTATGCAGTTGTTTGAGCGGATGCCCGTTGCGGTTCGGTGGCGGTGCTTGTCTGTTCATCCTTGTCAAACAGGCAGCGCTTGATGGTCAAGATCATAACCCAGGTCACGGCCAGGATCCCGACGACAAACAGATTAAAGGCAATAAAGTTCGTAAGCGGCATGTCTTCTTTGATAACGATGCCGCGGGAGTTTTCAAACAGAGGGTCCATGGTCGAGGCGACGGTAAAGGTCCAGGCCGTTGTGATCATGGCAAGGGCAACGCGCCGAGCGGTTTTTTCCGTCAGTCTTAAAATAGGGATGATCGAGGCGGTAATCCACAACACAAAGCCGGTGATAATCCCCTCCATATGAGCCATGCGCCACGCGTCATAGGTGCCGGGCATCTGGTACTGAATGGACCCAGGAAACGGCCAAAGCCTGATCTCACCGATCAAATAAAATAAAAACCCAAATCCGATGACAAAGGCGGCCAGCAGAACAAGTGCTCCGTGTCCGACCAATAAACGCTGAGCGTGGCTGATATCGCGCATGATGTTTCCTTTCGCGGACGGTCCCCGCGTGTTGCTTTTGGCTGGCTGGCGGTCCCAGCGCGTTATGAAATGAAGTCCATTTCAATTTATGGGTATGATGAATTGAAATGTGTGTCAACTTTTGCGCAGGGACCGGCTAAACCTAGGCAAGGCGCGGCGAGGCGGGGGCCATCGGCGCGATGTCTTTTTTGATCTCGCGGCGGTTCGCTTCGCTCACGCCTCCGATAGGGCGGGCTGGCCGCCCGGCGACAGGTCGGTCGCTGTTGATCATGCTGTCGCTTAGCAATTCCGCACGCACTTCTTCCCTCCACCTTCTCCCTCGGGGAGAAGGTGGCGCCTTTGCGCACGCAAAGGGGCCGGATGAGGGGCAAAGACAAGTTGCGTTCTCCGATTTTGCGCTACCGCTCGCGACGAGCGCTCGCTACTTGAGCGCTTTTTTGCTTGGCGCTACCGCTCGCCATTCGGCTCGCTACTTGAGCGCGCTTTTGTTTGCGCTACCGCCTGGCGGCTACTTGAGTGCGTCGGTCGAATTGGAGGGCGGGGAAGTGCGTTATTCTGCGGCGAGCAACGGAACAGCTGGGCGCTGGGCGTTGGCTTTGTGATCGGCTGCGCGATCTTTGATCTCAGCGACGCACTTGCCGCATTGGGGTTTGCACCCGAGCGAGCGGAACACGGTTTTGTGGCAACCGCCCGTCTGTTCGATGGCGGCATCGATACGCTTTTCGTTCAACGCGTTACAGAGACAGACATACATACCGCGGGCCAAATCCTTCAAGGCTGCGCTCAGCGGCGGACGATAACCCTGCCGCACTCGCAAATGCAAATGACTTGCAGTAACAGCGAACCATTGTCTCTTGGTTAAGAGAAGCGCATCGATGCCGCACCCCCCAAGCGTCAGCGTTAAAGCCCCTGCGGGTCTCGCCGATATTTGGGTGTGTGTTGCACCTCGCAGGGGCGTGAAAATCAATGTAACCATGGGCACTCACCCTAAGGCTGGAGATGCCCATGCGTATTGATGCCATTGCCATCGGCGACACCCCCCCCTCCGATGTGAACGTAATTATCGAGGTGCCGGTCGGTGGGCAGCCGATCAAATACGAGATGGATAAGGCGGCCGGGGCCCTTGTCGTCGATCGGTTTCTTTACACACCCATGGCTTATCCGGGGAACTATGGGTTCGTCCCGCACACTTTGTCAGATGACGGAGACCCGATCGACGTTCTGGTGTGCAACACACGGCCCTTGGTGCCGGGCTGTGTGATTAATGTGCGGCCTGTTGGCGTCATGATGATGGAGGACAATTCCGGGCTTGATGAGAAGATTATTGCCGTTCCGTCGCCCGCACTCACCCGGCGTTACGATGCGGTCAAGGAGTATTCCGATCTGCCGGATATTACCGTGCAGCAGATCGAGCACTTCTTTGAGCATTACAAGGATCTTGAGCCCGGCAAGTGGGTGCGTCTCGGCGGCTGGGAAGGCAGCGAAAAAGCGAGGTCCATGATCGTTGAGGCGATCGAACGGGCCAAGGCGTCCTAGGACACGTGAAGTGACCTGCCTTTATGTGGACGCCGATGCCTGCCCGGTGAAAGACGAGATCATCAAGGTCGCCTTGCGTCACAGGGTGGAGACCGTCTTTGTCAGCTGCCAGGGCATCCGGTTGCCGTCCAATCCCTTGCTCAAAAGCCAAATGGTGCCCGAGGCCTTCGACGCCGCAGACGATTGGATTGCCGAACGGGCCAGCGACGGTGACGTCGTCATCACTGCCGATATTCCGCTGGCAGATCGCTGCCTCAAGGCCGGTGCGAGCGTTCTTGGCCACAACGGCAAACCCTTCACCGAGGATATGATCGGCGGCGCCCTCGCGGCCCGGGCGATTATGGCAGATCTCCGGGCGGGCGGTGAGCAGGTGGGCGGGCCGGCGCCCTT
>JBCDJA010000125.1:0-6974 GCA_038748465.1 Pseudomonadota bacterium | reverse complement strand
GTTTCCGGGGGTGCCGGTCTATGCCCTCATCGATTATGCGCCGTTCTTTTTCTTTGGGGTCTTGCTCGCCCTGGCGCCGGAGGCGATCGAGCGGCTACGCAGGCCGACCTTGGGAAAGGCCACAGCATTTTTGGTCGCTATAATCGTTATACCGATCATTATTGTATTTTTGCCGGTTGGGAGCAGCCTTGAAATCGGCCTTTGGGCGCTGGGCGCTTGGATGACGACCCTCACCCTTTTTAGCTTAGTCCTCGCACTTGTTCGCAACACGCCCATCGATGCCCAGAGCATCGCAGCGCCTGCCTATACGATCTACCTTGTACACCATGTGCTGGTGCTGGCGGTGGGCATGGGGGTGCTGGGGCTTGCCTGGCCGTCCTGGCTGCAATGCCTGTCGCTTATCCTCATTGTTTATGGCGTGTCGGCGGCGTTTCATTTTCTCCTTGTCCGCCGAGTGCGCGTCTTGCGCTTTGCGCTAAATGGGACGTGATCGCCGGTTTGGCTTCCGGCAGGGGGCATAAAAGAACTTTCGCACGCAGCCGCAAGGCCCCTCGGGCGTTCGCAAACGTGTATACGGAACGATCCTGGATGGGCTTTGTCTGCCTGGGGCTAAGGGGCGAACGCTAAAGCGAGCATCAGCAGGCAAATCGCCGCTATCCAAGAGGCCACAACGCGCACCGCAATCGGCAGGGCTTTGAGGGAGGCATGGTGCCAGGCCCAGGCGCCAACAGCACTGGCGTAGACCCACACAAGCCCAAGCCCGAGGAGACTGCCACCGATGGTTATCGCCAGGGCGAGAGCCGTGCCCGCCTCAGGCGCTGTCAGAAGGCCAAGGCCGAGGCCGGCCGGCAGTCCCAGCACCCACAACGCGTCAAACCGGCTGCCCAACGCCGCAGCCGTGGCGCCGCCGGCAAGCACCCCAACTGTCAGAACAATAAAGCGTAGCCCTTCAGATCCTTCCGCACCCCCCGCAATCAGGCCAATGCCAAGCCCGGCGATGAGGCCGCCAACGAGCGTGACAAAGCTCCTCTGATGCGCGGTCTTTGGAAGCTGCGCGCCCAAAAGCGCCAGGGCCACAAGGCTTAGCGCTTGCTCGGCTTCGACAAGCGGATGCACGAGCCCTGAATAAAACCCCTGCATGGTGGCTGCCGAACCATGGGCCGCGGCCCCGGTTGGCAGCACCATCAGGCTTAGGACAATAGCGACCGTGCGCATTGGGCCTAGAGGTAGCCGGTCAAGAACCCTGCCCCAGCAACCGCGATGGCAGCGCCGGCGCCGCGCACGGCGATGGCTCCGGCAGGCCGGGCTGTGAGCAAACCAAACACAATCCCTCCGAGATGGAGTAATCCAGTGGCGATGACAAAGCCGATGGAATAGGCGATGGCATTCGTTGCGTCAGGAAGTTCCGTCCCGTGCGCATGCCCATGAAAGATCGCAAAGGCAGCCACGATGATCAGGGCCACAACAAGCGGCAAACGCGCGGCGAGAGCGATCAAGATACCAAGTACGATGGACGAGGCGGCAATCCCTTGTTCGACCGCTGGCACAGGCACGCCAAGGACGCCCAGCGCACCGCCAATCGCCATCATCAGAGGGAAGGCAACCGGCAACAGCCATATGGCCGGCGCGCCCAAAAAGGCACCCCACAGACCAACGGCGACCATGGCCAGCACATGGTCCCAGCCGAAAATCGGGTGTAAAAACCCAGATACGAATCCACCGCCGAAGCCTTCGCCGCCCGAATGGGCAAAGGCGGGGGTTGTGAGGAGGATGGCAACCCACATCACGATCCAAACGAGGCCGGTTGTTTGGGCTAGGAGGCGGCCCGATTGAGCGGGGCTTGTTGTTGGTTCAGACATTATATGGCTCCTTATACGCTGGACTGGACTGAGGATCTCGCCGAAGAAGGCTAACAGCTTCCTCAGCAAGGGGATGTTTGGACCACCAGATCATTCCGGTCCAAACGATTGTAAACAGGACGCCAACGGATAGGAGAGTTAGGAAGGCGTTGGCATTGAGTGTGTCCGCGAGCTCGCGTGCCACAGCACCTACGGCAAGCGCGGGTAAGACCATCAGCACGCTGTGGGCAATGCGCCTTGCAAGGGCCAAGCTCGAAACTGGAACAACCCGGGACAATAGGATGATGTGGATGAGGCAGGCAACGGCCGTGACCGAGACAAGCGACCAGGTCGCTGCCAGTAAGCTGTGTTGCGCACCGAGGAAAATCACCACCGCCTTGAATGGGGTGAGAAGCAGTTGCGGCAGGATCGTCAGATCGATCCTCCCGAACGCGATGTAAGTCGGGATCGCAAGCCGATCGATCGAGAAGCCAACGGACAAGGCAAGGCACAGCGGGGCAACCAACACGCCTGCCTCGCTCCATTGCGCGCCATAAAGGAAGACGAGCGCCGGTTCGCCCACGAGGCTAAAAAATCCGTAGACCGCAAGGCTCAACCCACTCAGGAGGGATACACCCTTAAGGAGGTTGCCGCTTACATCATCGCCCTTGCGCTTTAGCTGCGCGAATGCTGGCAAAAGCACGGGGTGCACACTGTCTAGGACACGGCCAAAGAGGCCCACCATTGCATGGGCCCGAAAATAAAGGCCAAGGGCGGCGGCTCCTAAGATCCGGCCCACAATCAGGTTGAAACTCCGTTCGGAAACCTCATGCAAAATGATCGAGACCGAGGCTGCCCCGGAATATCGAACAATACGTCCGATGCCCTCAACGCCAGGGACAAAGCGTGACGCGCCACCGGCGAAGGGCAGGCACACCAACGCATGAACAAACGCGCTTGCCGTCATTGCCCAAGCAAGGCCCATCACCCCTGCCCCGCCGATAACGAGTGTCAGTGCCATCACCGCATAGACGGTCGATGCGGAGAGATTGATGACAAAGAGGCTGCGAAATCGCATCGCGCGTTGCAGGGTGCCGCTAACGCTGGCGCTGATCGCAACAGGTAAGAACCCGGCCGCCATGACGAGGATTAGCTCGCGCACCGCCGGCTCTTTAAAGAAATCCGCCGCAAGCGGAGCAATGCCAGCGAGCAAAGCAGCGCACCCAAAACTCAATATGAGAGCGACCGTAAAAGCGGCCCGGAGCATCGCCTGATCAAGGGTTTCAGCCTGCACCAGAAAAATACCGACACCGGCCTCACGTAGGGCCTGTGCAATTCCCACAACGCCAAGGGCCATGGCAAACAAACCAAATTCCTGTGGCGTTAAAATGCGCGAGACGACAAGTGTCGTCGCAAAAAAAATGAGGAGAGAGATGTTTCGCTCAACGAAGGTGAGGACGAGCGACCGACGGATCGTCATGGGCCCGCCCTCACCCACACTATGGTCGGCACCGGACTCATTTTTTCATCAGCTTAACGATGAGTTGCCGCTGAATATCGGAGGTGCCTGAGTAAATCACCCCACCGACGGAATCGCGTAAGTCCCGTTCCACGCCCGCCTCGCTCACATAGCCGCGCCCGCCATGAATGCGGATCGCATCGAGACTAGAGGCCATAAACGCTTCGGATAAATGCAATTTTGCTAGAGCGGCTTCAAGCGCGGCATGATCGCCCCGTCCTTTCAGCCAAGCGGCCTTATAGAGCAGCAATTGCGCGGTCTCGAGGCGCAGCCGCATATCCGCGAGGCGGTTTGAGACAGACTGAAAGCCGTCAATCGTCTGACCAAAGACCTCTCTTTCGCCGGCATAGGCGAGGCACTCGTCAAGTTGGCGCGCCATACGGCCGACATGGCTTGCAAAGATGAAACTCCGTTCCCATTCCATGGCGTGCTGAAAGATGCTGGCCCCCGCCCCCTCCGGTCCGAGGCGGTTGGCCGTTGGCACCCAGCACGCATCAAGCTCTAGCGTGCCCATTGGCACGGTGCGTGTCCCCATTTTGTGTTGGTGGGCGGCCCGGCGAAAGCCCTCGCGGCTGGCTTCCACGATAAAGGCCGTGAGGCCCCAGTGTTTGTGGTCCGGATTTGTTGTGGCAAAGACGATGGCCAGGTCGCAGGCGGGCGCCATGCCGACATAGGTTTTGGACCCTGTAAGGACATATCCGTCGTCTTGGCGCACGGCCCTGGTTTGCAGGGCAAACGCATTCGAGCCCGATTGGGGCTCTGTCATGCCATGGGCGCCAATCAGACGGCCGTCGCATAATCCGGGTAGGAATGCCTTTTTTTGTGCCTCTGACCCAAAAGCGAGAAGGGGTTCTTGGACGGCCCAGATTTGGCCATTGAGACCCAGCGTGAGCCCATTATCCGGGCACCCATAGCCAACGGCCTCTAGGGCGAGGACGGTAGACATCACATCAAGCCCCTGACCGCCATAGTCGGTGGGCACAGCCAGTCCAAGCAGGCCGTGTCTGGCGCAGGCCTGCCAATCTGCTTGCCAATCGTCTGCATCGAGGGCGCCTGCTGCATCGCGATCGACAAGGTTGGCGCCGAGCTGCGTTTCAGCAAACCGTCTGGTCTCGGAGACGAGGCGCGTTTGCTCGGCTGTCAGGGAAAAATCCATTTAAACGGCCTCTGCTTTTGGCGCGCGCGCGGCCGGCGCAGCCGGTTGCCCGAGGTCGTAAGGGTCAAGCGGGTCGCCCGCGAGGGACTCAAGTTCAACAAGGTCCCCCACGTTCAACGTCTCGGCATGGGTTAAAAGGAGATCGAGTGCGACGTGGTCCTCGAGCGCATAGCCGGTACTGTCAAAGACGGTTACCCTGTCACGAGAGGATGCGGCTTTACTCTCCTCGTCAGCCTGCTGCATGAGCTTAAAGAGTTCCGGCCCGATATCGGCTTTGTGCACCTGTTGGCACTCGCCCTCAATGATCGCTTGGGCACGAAAGTCTGGAATGAGTTGCGATCGCTCCAAAACCGTTTTCGGAACTTCAAATTTACCGGGGAAGTCTGCCCCCACACCGTTGATATGCAGCCAGGGCTTCACGGCAGTTGTGTGAAAGACAGGCCCTTCCCCAGGTGCCACCGAGGTGCACGTACAAAGAATATCGGATGTTTCGGCAATTTTGTCGGCCGGCGTAGGTGTTATGGTACAGCCTGCCGGCACAAGGCGAGCGACCCGCTCCTGAAAGCTTGCGATAGCGTTCGTGTCCGTATCGTGGATTAGAATTTGAGAGAGCGGAAAACAAAGGCCAAGGGCATGAGCCTGGGTAACCGCTTGGGCCCCTGTCCCGATTAATCCGAGAATCGTTGCGTCGGGATGCGCGAGGCGTTTGCTTGCAACGCCTGAGGCCGCGCCGGTCCGCAAAGCCGTGAGAAATGTCGCATCTGCCAAGCCGACGAGGTGGCCCGAGGCGAGGTCATATCGGCCGACCGTCGATAGGATGGTTGGAATACGGAACGCTTGGGGATTGTGCGGGTGATAGCCAACGACCTTTAAGGTGGCGTGGCGACCGGAGGCCATAATGGGCATCCACTCGATCAGCCCGCGATTGGGCCTTTCATAGGCAAAGCCCCCGCGCACGGGCAGCGAAACTTTGGACGGATCAAAGCTTAACAGGGCTTCCTCAAGGCGCTGGATCATATCGCGCATCAAGGCATCGGCGCCAACTCGGCGCAGAATTTCCGCCACACCTTGAGCTTGTATAATCCTGGTCCGCATACTCGTATCCCACCCCGTTTTTGGTCTCACTCACTCGAACGATGATACGATGTAACGTCCACTGCGGATCGACGTGGCACAGTGCCAGGCCGGTGACACCTTGTCCGGGATTCATGGGCTCGACCGTCGCAAGAAGGAGACCAATGGCCAACATTCTTATCGTCACCGCGGGGCTTGCCGGCATCCTTAACACAAGCCTCGCAATGGCAAGTCGCTTGGTTAATGCCGGGCATAAGGTGCGTCTTGCCAGTCCGGATCCCATTGCGAAAACCGTTGCTGAGACTGGGATTGAGTTCGATTCGCTTGAGCCGGACGGTCTTGATTTGTTTTGGCGGTCCGATGGGTTGAGGCCCTGGTTCCGGCGGGTGAAAGACCGTACGCGGCGTCTTGCAGAGGGTGTGGAAGCGCTCAGCGCAAACCGGTCCGTGGACTGGCTAGCAGCCCAGTCGCCAGATCTTACGCTCATCGATCTTGAACTTCACGATTATGTGATGGCGTTTGTAGGGGCCGGTCACCGGGTTGCGGTTCTAACGCCCTGGATGTCGGCGCAACGCGGGCGCGGCGTACCGGCACTTCACACCCTTAATTGGCCCGGGTCATCCTGGCGCGGGGCACCCTGGGCGATCGATCTGGCGTGGCGAAAGTGGCTCATGGGCAAGCGCCTCCGCAGGTGGCAGGACTGGCTGTCGCAAGCGGGTGTCACTTGGCCGGGCGTGCTGCAGGCCCACGCGCGCCGGCATGGCTTTGCCTATCAACGCCACGTGGATCCGAACCATTGGCCAATACCGTTTCTTTATCCCCGCTTGCCCTTGGTGCACTTGCAACCGTGGTCTTTTGAGTTTCCCCATGATCCGCCAGGGTCGGTCTTTTATGTGGGCCCCCTCATCGACAGCGATCGACCGGCCCTCCTCGGTGACGCAGAAGGCGCAGCGCGGCTTACAAGGCTGCTTGATCAGAGAGACGAGACGCGGCCGCTGATTGCCATCGCCTTGGGGTCTTTCTTCCCGGAGCAATCGGAGTTCTTAGGCCGCCTCGCAGAAGTGTTCCGTCTTCGTCCGACCCTTGATGGCGTTATTGGACTTGGGCCGACCTGGCGAGATGTATCATCTGGCTTCCCGGCGAATTTGCGAGGATTTGAGTGGGTGTCGCAACCGCGCGTCTTTGCCAAGGCTGACGCGGTGATCCACCATGGAGGTATCAATACCTGTGTCGAGGCGGCCTCCTATGGTCTGCCGATGCTCGCCTATACGCCGGGCGTGCGCGACATGCACGGAACCGTGTCGCGCATGGCCTATCATGGCCTTGGTCTTATCGGCGATCGCGATAAGGACAGCCCACAGACGATCGCTCAATGTCTCGATCACAT
>JBCDJA010000124.1:0-6989 GCA_038748465.1 Pseudomonadota bacterium | reverse complement strand
GACACGGTATTGGAAGGCGGCAAACACCATCACACAGAAATAGACGATCCCGAGGGTCATGAACGTGGCAGACGCGCCGGTATCGCCGGTGCCGACCACGTAAACGCCCGCCTCACCGCCGAAGGTCGCGGCCTGTTGGGCCGAGGCGACAACCACTTCAACCTTGCCGGCTGCGGTTTCGGCAAAGCGCCGACCGCCTTCGGTGACCATGGCCACAGCCCCTTCAGCACCAAGAAATTCCGGCGCCTTCTGATAGAGGTTGAGCAGCCATTGCTTCAACGGAGCGCCGATCATCGCGCCGCCACCAAAGCCCATAATGGCCATGCCCGTCGCCATACCGCGCCGGTCCGGGAACCATCGAATGAGGGTCGATACCGGCGAGACATAGCCAAGCCCCAGGCCGGCGCCGCCGAGCACCCCATAGCCCAAATACACAAGCCACAATGTGTGGGTCGCGATCCCAACCGATCCAACCAGGAAACCGCCGCCCCACAACATCGCGGCGACAACGCCGACATAGCGCGGGCCGACTTTTTCCAGCCATTTTCCGCCGACCGCTGCCGTGAGGCCCAAAACGACGATCGCGACCGAGAAAATCCAGACGACGGATGAAAGCGTCCAGTCGCTTGCAGCCGAAGCGACCACACCCATCTCGCGGGTCAGGGCCGGGTTAAAGACCGACCACGCATAAACCGAGCCGATGCACAAATGGATGGCGATCGATGCCGGTGGAACACGCCACCGGTTGTAGCCATCCGGCGCGATAATGTTTTCCTTCCGCAGGAACGATAAGCCCCCGCCACTTCCTCCGCTCATTGGACATGTCCTCCGCAAGCTTGACCGATTTGGCCGTTAGAACTGCTCGCCCCTGCTGGTATCCATCGCGGGCGCGAGAGCGATGGCAAAACTGTCACTCTTGAAGCGCGCCGGAGTCAAACTAGATTTTCGTTTAATATCAGTGGGATAGACTGTTTCTGACGCACTGCAATAAGGTCAAAATGTCAAAAAATCAGCGTCCTGAAGGGGGCCGCTTCGGACAAAATGTCCACTTATTCCGCACCAGGCCCGTCCGGCTCGGACAAAGAGTCCACGCGCGGAATCCACACAGAAAATTTTGATCCCTCGCCCACAACGCTCTTAACGGTGATCAAACCGCCTGCCCGATTGACCAGGTTTTGGCTGATAGACAGACCGAGCCCCGTCCCCTCGGCCGGTTTGGTCGTGAAAAACGGGTCGAACACTTGATCGAGTTTTTCAGGGGCGATGCCGCTTCCCGTATCCGCCACCTCGATGGCGACACCCGGCCTTCCCTCAAACTCTGTACACGCATTTGTAATATTCAGCACGCCGCCTTCTCGCATTGCGTGTGCTGCGTTGATCATGAGGTTCACAAGCACCTGCTGCAATTCAGTATCGACCATGCGGACCAGCGGCGTTGGGACCAGGGATTGGCGCACCTCGACCCTGTGGTTTTTCAAATCGGCGGCCACAAGCACCAAGGCATCGGCAACCGCCTGGCCCGGATCGACGGTCGCATCCGTGCCGCCGGCCTCTCCGGACCGGGTGAAATTCAGCAGCTTGCCAACGATCGCGTCAATCCGGTTGGTCTGCGCGTCGATGAGGTCCAGCTCGGTTGCATGCTCGCCGGCAGCCGTCCCAAGCTCGGCGCGGAGCACCTCCAGGTTGCCCTGAATAACCGCGACCGGATTGTTGATTTCATGGGCGACCCCGGCGGTGATCTCGCCGATGGAGGCGAGTTTTTCCTTCATCAGAAGTTGAGCGAACGTCTCTTCCAGTTTGCGGTTGGCCTCTTGTAGCTCTTCCGTCCGCTGATCGACTAGTTTATTGAGATTTTCGGCATAACCGCGCAGGGCCTCGTCG
Source organism: Pseudomonadota bacterium (assembly GCA_038748465.1). Taxonomy (GTDB): domain Bacteria; phylum Pseudomonadota; class Alphaproteobacteria; order M2410; family M2410; genus JBCDJA01. The sequence goes on along the minus strand of JBCDJA010000124.1, from coordinate 5,108 downwards.
CGCTCTTGGACCTGATCGAGCAGACGATCGAGGTGGCGGGCAACCTCGCCGATTTCATCGTCGGACTGAATTTTACCGATGCGGGCGGTGAGGGCCCCGTCTTCCACCTGCACCATGGTGGCCGTCATCCGCTCCAAGGGGCTGAAAACCCCCCGCGCCAGGCGCAAAAAGATGGGGATTGACAGAAACATAACCGCCAAAAAGGCAAGCGCGAGGTTGAGGACGGTCGTGTTCTTCTGGGCACTGAAGGGCGCCTCAAGAAAGCCCGTATAGAGCATACCAATGCGCTCACCGCCGATATCGGTCACCGGCTGATAGCCGGAAATGTACCAATCATTGACGACAAAGGCCCGGTCGAGCCACGTCTCGCCTTGGCCCATGACCGCGTTCCACACCACTTCAGACACACGTGTGCCCAGCGCCCGGTTGCCCTCGAAGAGCCGCACATTGGTGCTGATGCGCACATCATCGAGAAACAGGGTGGTGGTGCCGGTGCGCTGGCCCAAATCCTCATCGTCGCGGTAGATCAGATCGTTCATCGTGTCGATGAAATCAAGGTTGCGGTTGAGCAACCGGCCGCCAACCAAAATAAGTTCGGTCCCCGACACCCGGTGTGCCGCCAAAAGGACCATGCCGCGGGTCTCGACATCCCGGTCGATGGGCCGCGCCGCCTCGGTGGGAACGAGGGTTAGCCGCGCCGCCTCCGCGAGGGCCGGCGCCAGGCGCGCGAGATCATCGCCGGTGAAGATCGCAAGACCCGCACTCGGGGTTTCAGGCTCTGCCCGCCGCGCAACCGCCTGGGCCGCGTCCGGTAAGCTGCCATCGCCAAGCCGGCCGACTTGCAAAAAATCAAGGCCAAGACCATCGCTAATCGCCTCGAGATAGGCGGTGCGCGCTGCCTCCCCGCGCGCTGCTGCCTCCCGAAAGCCAACCGATTCAGCAAGAGCTGCGACCTGGGCAGCCTGCGTGTCCTCAATGCGGTGCAGGTATTGCTGGGCGATGCGCAAATCGCTCGCCACCTTGGCGATCAAAAGCTCGTCGAATTTGTCAATGCCGCGCCAAATCGCAATGCCGAGGAGGAGAGGCATCAGCACCAGAAGCGGCAGCAGCGCCAACAATAAAAGCCGTAGCCGGACCGACCGCATGGGCCTCACAAGCCCCAGCTTTGGCATTTGCGGTCGATGGTTTTGCGCGCCAGCCCGAGCCGTCGGGCGGCTTCTGCGCGGTTGCCGCCGCAGGCATCGAGCACCTGCAAGATGTGGCGTTGCTCAACCGCTGCCAGCGTATCGGTTTGTTCCGCCTGCCGATCACCGAGGAGGCCGCCCTCAAAGTCATTGTGGATCAGCGCTCGCTCAATGAAATTGTGCAGCTCCATGACATTGCCGGGCCAGGTATGGGCCAGTAATTTGCGCTGGGTCACGGGCGTGAGCTCTGGCGGGTCCACCCCCATTTGCTCGGCCAGGTGGGTAAGGAAGAAGCGGGCAAGCTCAATGACATCCGAGGCACGCTCGCGCAGCGGCGGCAGCACAATTTCCACGACATTGAGAAGGTAGAAAAGATCAGCCCGGAAGCGCCCCGCATCCACCGCGCTTTGCAAGGGCTGGGTGGTGGAGGTGACGATGCGCATTTCGTGGGGCAGGCTGCGCGCCGCGCCCAGGGGCTGGAAGCGGCCGGTGGACAACAGCTCGAATAAAACATTCTGGCAGGGGAGCGACAACATCTCCACCTCGTCCACAAACAAGGTGCCACCGGAGGCATTAAGCAGAATACCATCTTGCTTGGGCTCACCGGCCGCCTCCTCAGCAATCTGACCAAACAAGCGCTGGCGCAGATCGTCCTCGGTCATGCCATAGGCTTGCAGCCAAAAGAACGGCATTGACGCACGGTCCGATGCAGCATGCAGCATCCGCGCGGCCACCTGCTTGCCTGAGCCCACCTCACCCCGGATGACACAGGCAGCATTGGTCCGCCCGGTCCGCTCAATCGCCTGGCGCACGATCTCGATTTCCGGCGAGGAGCCAAGGATGGCAGAGCGCTGCCGCAACACGTCAGAGCCCGTTTTCAGCTCGTGATTGAGCATCGAATTTTGCCGCTTCAGGCGCGAGCGCTGCAGGCTTTGCCCAATCGCCTTCAAGATCTCGTTCGATCGGAAGGGCTTGAGGAGAAAGTCTGAGGCGCCAGCGCGCATGGCTGCGATGGCCGTGTCGAGATCGGCATAGGCGGTCATGAGGATGGCATCGGAGAAAAACCCGATGCGCTGCTGCTCCGCCAGCCAATCGATGCCGCTTTTTTTGGGCATCACATTATCGACGATCACCACATCATAGCGGGTCGTGTCCAAGAGGCCCGACGCCTCCTCGGCACTGGCCGCTACATCGATGCGGGCGCAATGGGGCCTCAGCGCCTTCGCGAGGAAGTTGCGCATGCCCGGCTCATCGTCGACCACAAGGACGCCCGCGGCCGCGATGTCCTGTTCAAAGCCTCCAAGGGCTCCCCCGGCGGCCTCGGTTGCTGTTCCCATGCCCTAACCCGGCTTATCGTTTACGCGCCTTTACAACGCCCCATCATGACAAAAACCAAGGCAAATCCACAATCGGCGGATGGTCGTAGAGGCGCCGGCGCCCGGAGCGCGCCCCATGTGACGCACCTTGTCCCCTCTTGGCGGTGTTGGTGACGGTCTTCTTGATGGCGAGGCACCTCAAAATCGTCCGAGGCGAGGCTGGGGCGAGGCCGGGGCCAGCCGCTGCCGAGCGAGGCTCGCTCCGCCTGGAAATCAAATTCCATAACGCAGCAGAGCCAAGCAAATTATTTACCTCTGGCATCGTACCGTTCGTCCGAAAACCCATTGGATTGACTGGTGTTTGCGATGCTCGTTCGATACGTGCTGGTTATGATTTTATGCCTTTGGCCTGGTGTGGCCACGGCGTCAGGTTTGTCTGTCGTGCTGACGAACCAAAAAGGCGAAAGCGTCCGCGACGCGGTCATTACGTTCACGCCGGCAGCAGGCGGTGCGGGAGATGAGGCAGCAACGGGCGAGGAGGGCGAGCGCGCCTCTGACGCGCCTTATGCGATTAACCAGAAAAATATTGCGTTCGATCCTTTTGTCTCCCTCGTTCCTGTGGGCTCCACCGTGACCTTCAAAAACGAGGACAGCGTCCTCCATCACGTTTTCTCCTTTTCCAAAGCCAAACGGTTCGATCTGAAATTGTTTGGTGCCTCAGAATCCCAGGACGTCGTGTTCGACCAGGGCGGTATTGTGTCCGTTGGGTGCAACATCCACGACGGCATGATCGCCTATGTGTTTGTTGCCACCGCGCCCTATGCGGCCCAGACCGGGGAGGCGGCGACGACGGTCCTCGCCGATTTGCCCCTCGGCGACGGGGTGTTGACCGTTTGGCATCCCTTGCTCCGCGCCAAGGGCAACCAAATCAGCCAGGACATCACTGTAACTGACGCCATGGCGCCGATTGAGGTGAGCGCCAAGTTTCGGCGCGCCGTGCACATAAGCGGTGACTACTGATGGTCAAGTTCCGAAAAATTTCAACGAAGCTCGGTGTCGTTTACTCATCGCTCTTTCTCGTCATGGCCCTTGTACTGTCGGGCGTCACCTACAAGGTTGTGACGGACCAAGCTGAGAGCATTGTCGGCGAGGGCATGGTCGCTGCGGGCGGTGTGTTCTCCCGCCTTTTTGTCGATCGGGCGATTGACATTCAGGACGATGCAAGGCTTCAGGCGAAGGACTTCGGCTTTCGCAGCGCGGTGGCAAGTGGGGATGGCCCAACCATTGTCTCGGCCCTCACAACGCTCAAAGGTCGCTTGCAGGTGGAAGCGCTCGCCATTGTCGCTCCTGACGGCGAGCCCTTGGGCGAGGCCGGCAAGGCCCTCCCCTTGAGAGAGATCGTCACAATCGCGTCCACAACCTTTGAGGACGAGGGCCGCGTCGGCGACCCGGCGGTGGTGTTCGTCGGCGAGGCCGCGGTGCTTGTCGGGCTCACGCCGGTGCTTGCGCCTGACCTGATCGGATGGGTGGTGTTTGGCGACGTGATCGATGCCGCCGATCTTGCCGACTTGGAGGCCCTTGCCCCCATTCGGCTCAAAGCATCCCTCACCAGCGGCGACGAAGCTCTTCAGTCATCGAACAAACTCGCGATCGTAGATGGCAACTTCTCGCTGCGCAAAGCGCTACCGGCAATGCTGCCCGGAACCACGGCCGTCTTGACACTGACCTATCCGTTGGCCACCGCGCTCGCTCCCTATTATGTCTTATTGGCGAGCCTTCTAATCGTCGTCTTGCTTGGTGTGGTTGCTGTGTCCTTGGCAAGTTGGGGCCTTGCCGGGCGGCTCACCCGTCCCATCTCCGCCCTCGTCGAGGCCACCCAACAGGTACGCCGGGGGGAGCGGGCCACGGTCACGATCACCACCCGGGACGAGCTTGCGCGGCTCGCAACCGATTTCAATCATATGTCGAGTGAGATCCAAGAGCGGGAAGCGATCATTCGCCAGAGTGCCCGGATCGACAGCCAAACCCAATTGCCGAACCGGTTGGCGTTGGCCGAGGCGCTTTCAGCCGATGGCGTCAGGCCAGAGACGATATGGGTTGCATCAATTCGCATTGAACGGTTTTCGGAGATCCGAAGCACAATCGGCTTTGATGCGGCGAGCAAGCTGATGGTTTCCCTCGCCGGAAAACTGCAAGAGCAAAACAAAACCCGGTTTGTCGCCGTGATCTCAGACGGACTTATCGGTACCCTGATTGACGCTGCCGGTCGGGACGAGGCCCAACGCCTTATCGGCACAATGGTGGCTTCCGTACACACTGTATTTTCGGTCGACGGGAGCTCTGTTGACATTATGGTTCGCGCGGGGGCCAGCGATGTGGACCCGGCAGAGCCTGGCGCCGCAATCAAACGCTCGAGCATTGCCGTCGATCAAGCAGCCTCTAACCACGAGGATCTTGCTTTTTTCGATCCCAAAAAATATGAGGTGACGCGGGACAACCTGTCCTTGATGGGCGATCTTGTAAAGGCGCTGGAGGCTGGCACGATCACCGTCGCCTATCAGCCAAAATATGACCTTCGCTCACAGCAGCCCGTCGGCGTTGAAGCCTT
>JBCDJA010000123.1:0-7008 GCA_038748465.1 Pseudomonadota bacterium | reverse complement strand
TTCACCAGGCGATCGCCGAAATCCCCCACGATCAGTACCCGGCCGGGATCTGCGTCGATGTCGTGCAAACCGGGTTTATAATCGGCGACCGGTTGTTGCGCCCGGCCATGGTCACGGTCTCGAAGGGCCCGGGCGCCGACGCGGGCAAACCCTCCGTGGATACGACCGTCTAAAGCCGCCAATCGCCGGGTGCTTGCCGGCCCCTCTTCCCCCCGATACGCTTCAGGTTTCTAACCCTGGGGGATGCATGAAGCAGGCAGGATTTGTTTGGGCAGTCGGCGCTGTTGCGGTCCTTGCCGCCTGCGCCCCCACGGGCAGCACGCCGCCGAGCGCCGATGCGGTGTCGGTCCGCTCCCCCTCCCCGCCGGTGCATATGGTGCCCCGGGAACTTGGTGATATTCCAAGCCCTGCAGAAATGGTCATCGACAGCCAGGGCGCCTCGGTGATCCGGCTGCCCGTCCCTGACGGAGCCTGCGTTACGCGCGACGCCATCGAGGCGAGCCTGCATGGGGGCAAGGCCCTCGCCGATCCGGCCTTAAACGAGGCGTTGGAGGCGAGCCCACTGGCCGAGCCCCTCGACCCAGAGCGGTCCTACGGGTCAAGCGCGCGCACGGCCTATACCGTCGCCCTGTGCGATGGGTTTACCGGCGACACAATGCTCAATCGCGACCCCATCTATATCGATGTGGAGACCAACCCCGAACGCCATCCCGACCAATCCTTCATGACCAGCCTCGCCATGCTTGGCGATGAACCGCTTTTGCGGTCAATCCTTGAGCGGAGCGTTGTTGGCCGGGCCCGGCGCAAGATCGATACCATTGAATTCGTGTTCAAAGGCGCCGATCCGAGAAATCGGCACACCCAATATTTGGCGCGGATCGCCTTCACAGACCGGCCGATCCCCGTCTTCGTGCACCACATGACCTATGTGCTTGAGGGGCGTATGGTCTCTATGCTTCAGGTCACGCAACTACTGAAAGAAGTGCGCTCGCTCGCGCCGAGCGAGGAAACGCGTTTTGACGTGATGGAGACGACGGCCCTCGAGCGCTACCGGCATATGTTCGAGCTTGCCAATGGTCTCGTGGCCGGCCAGGCGGTTGCCTATGAGCATCTGCCGGAGGATCTGAAACGGTTGCCGACAACGCCCCTAACGGTCGCTTTGCCCCTCGCCTCGCCCCTGCTATAAGCCGCGCGGGCATAAGGAGGGGACACAATGAAACGCATACAGATGATTGTGGGCGCGCTCGTTTTTGGGCTTGCCGCTTGCTCGTCGGCCGGACCGGTCACGGAACCGGCGACCCGCGCACAAGGCGAGACGGACACAGCCCTGCCGGCGGGGAGCCCGGGTGGTGCCGGCTCTGAGCGTGTGATTGCCGACCGGACAGACGCGTCGACCCTTTATATCCCTGTCACCGACGGCCAATGCCTGCTCTCGCAAACCCAAGCTGACGCCGTCACGGCCACGACCGGCGAAACCATCCGCTTTTTGACTGGCACCACGGTTTACAACCTTGGGACCTGCGAGGCGAGCGAGCCCACGGCGCGGGTCTATGTGGGGCGCGAAACCCTTGAGGATCCTCGGCAATATCTGACGGATTTGGCTCGGATTGTCAGAACCCCAACCAATGTGAACGCCATTTTGGAGCATGCGTTTGCAACCGGTGAGGCCGGCCCGCGCTTGGTCCTCGACCGAGTGCTTGCAAGCAGCCTCGATGAAGAGCTGCAGCGCTACACCGTAACCTATGTGGCCCGGGTCGCCGACCGGCCGGCACGGGTGCTGATCGCCCAAACCGCACGGGTCGTTGCCGGGCGCGGTGTGTTATTTTTGCATGCCGATCCGATGGAGGCCGGGCTTAACGTCGATGACATCGCCTTGCGGCTGGCGCAAACGGTGCCCGGGCATGCTGCCTTCGACACGGCGCTGAGTGACGCCAATCCGCGCCAGGCGGGCGGCGCAATCCCTGCCCTTTGACCTCTTCCGTAACTTAAACCTTTTGTTCGCCGCTTGGGCTGATCCGGACACACGAGTGACGCGAATAACCTTTAGTATGTTCGCGCCCTAAAACTCGGCTGCATCGGGACCTTCATGACCTATCCAATCGCCTATGTCGCGACGACCCTTGTCTTCCTCGCGATTGACTTTGTTTGGCTCACCTATGTGGCCCAAACCTTCTACAAATCGCAGATTGGGCACTTGCTCGCCTCCCCGTTCAATTTGCCGGCGGCCGGCGTGTTTTATCTCATTTACTGCGTCGGCATCGTCATCTTTGCCGTTGCCCCGGCGCTCAATGGCCTTGGGTTTCGCCATGCGCTGATCCACGGCGCGCTCTTTGGCTTTTTCGCCTATGCCACCTACGAGATGACCAATTACGCCACGTTGCGCGATTGGCCGTTGACGATGGTGATTGTCGATATCAGCTGGGGCGTGGTGCTGACCGGCGCCTCGGCGGCCCTGGGGTACCTTATCGCCAGCCGGGTGCTGGGCCTGGTTGGCCAATCTGCCGGCTGACCTGTTTCGCTGGCTGGACTCCCTGGCCCGTCACGTTGAACCGTCGCGCTAGCCCATCAGATCGGGCGCACCCGGCGAAGGGTCAGGTTGAGGCGCCCTCCCCCGGGCACAACGGTTGATGAGCCGATCAGCACACGATCGATCCCATGATACGCGAGCCGTGCCTCACCGCCCAAAATCACAACATCGCCCGAGGCGAGTTTAAGCGACCGGGTTGGGTCCTTGCGCGCTGTGCCCCCGAGCCGGAACACCCCCGTATCCCCAAGACTGATCGACAGCACGGGCACCTCAAGCGCCTCTTCATCCCGGTCTTGATGAAGGCCCATCTTGGCCTTTGGGGCTCGGTAAAAGTTGGCAAGGCAGGAATCGGGCTCGGGCCAATCGGACAAAAAATGGCGCCAGGTCGCAAGCGCCGCGTCCGGTATCGGCGGCCAATCGACACCGGTTTCCGGGTGCCGCGGCTCGTATCGATAGCCGCCCGCCTTATCGGAATACCAACCGAAGGCGCCAAAACTCAGCATATCCACCGACATGGGCCGGCCGGTGCGGGGCATCTTTGCCACATAGGTCGAGGCGCGCTCGGCCGCCTCCGCAATCTCAGAGACGAGGGCCGCCTGCTCGGACCGAGCGAGAAATTCCGGGTGATATTCAAAGCCGTTTACCATTGCGAACCGAGCCTTGCGGGGGAGTCCAGCCCCCCCTATATCTCCGATGACGCTTCCGTGAACCGCCGCCCAGCACCCCTGGCCCCGTCAATCGATGCCTGGAGACGCGTGTTGGGAGCGGTTTCGGACCATGTGTCCGGGCTTTTGTGCCCGGTCATGACATCTTTCCACACCTGGGGAGCCTGGCGGTGCGCAAGCCGGCCGCCGGATATCCGCCGCTTATGGAGTGACGAATGGGAAAAGTAATCGGGATCGACCTTGGGACCACAAATTCGTGCGTCGCCATTATGGACGGATCCACCGCCAAAGTGATTGAGAACGCCGAAGGCGCGCGCACCACACCCTCGATGGTCGCCTTCAACGAAGAAGACGAGCGGCTTGTCGGCCAGCCTGCAAAACGCCAGGCGGTGACAAACCCGCAATTCACCTTCTTTGCGATCAAACGGCTCATCGGACGCCCGTTCGATGATCCCACGACCCAAAAAGACAAAGACATGGTCCCCTATGAGATCGTCAAAGCGACGAGTGGGGACGCGTGGGTCGAAGGGCGCGGCAACCAACAATATTCACCGTCCCAAATTTCCGCGTTCATCCTTCAGAAAATGAAGGAAACCGCCGAGGCGTATCTCGGTGAGAGCGTGGACCAGGCCGTCATCACCGTGCCGGCCTACTTCAACGATGCCCAGCGCCAGGCCACCAAAGATGCCGGCAAGATCGCCGGGCTTGAGGTGCTGCGCATTATCAACGAGCCGACGGCCGCGGCCCTCGCCTATGGGCTCGATAAAAAAGACGGCCGGACCATCGCCGTTTACGACCTTGGCGGCGGCACCTTCGATATTTCCGTCCTCGAGATCGGCGATGGCGTCTTTGAGGTGAAGTCCACGAACGGGGACACCTTCCTCGGCGGGGAAGACTTCGACCTGCGCCTCGTGGAATATCTCGCCGGCGAGTTCAAAAAAGAAAACGGCATCGATCTGCGCCAAGACAAGCTGGCCCTGCAGCGCCTCAAAGAGGCCGCCGAGAAGGCCAAGATCGAGCTTTCGTCTGCAACCCAGACCGAGGTGAACCTGCCCTACATCACGGCCGATGCCTCGGGCCCAAAACACCTCACCATGAAGCTCACCCGCGCCAAGCTTGAATCGCTTGTCGAGGACCTGGTGGAGCGCACCATCGAACCGTGTAAGGCGGCGATCAAAGACGCTGGCCTCAGCGCCGCTGACATTGACGAGGTGGTTCTCGTCGGCGGCATGACGCGCATGCCGAAAATTCAGGAGATCGTCAAAACCTTCTTCGGGAAAGAACCCCATAAGGGCGTCAATCCCGACGAGGTTGTGGCCATGGGCGCGGCAATCCAAGCCGGTGTTCTCCAGGGCGATGTGAAAGACGTTCTGCTGCTCGATGTGACGCCTCTGAGCCTCGGGATCGAGACCTTGGGCGGTGTGTTCACCCGGCTGATCGATCGCAACACGACGATCCCGACCAAGAAGTCCCAAACCTTCTCGACCGCCGAGGACAATCAAACCGCGGTGACGATCCGCGTCTTCCAGGGCGAGCGGGAAATGGCGGCGGACAATAAGCTGCTGGGCCAGTTCGATTTGGTGGGCATACCGCCGGCACCGCGGGGCATGCCCCAGGTTGAGGTGACCTTCGATATCGATGCCAACGGCATCGTGAATGTCTCGGCCAAGGACAAGGCCACCAATAAAGAACAACAAATCCGCATCCAGGCCTCGGGTGGGCTTTCAGATTCTGAGATCGATCAGATGGTCAAGGAAGCCGAGGCCCATGCGAGCGAAGACAAAGAGCGCCGTGAGCTTGTTGAGGTGCGCAACCAGGCCGATGCGCTGGTCCATGGCACCGAAAAAACCCTCGCCGAGCACGGCGACAAGGTGGACGAGGCGACCAAAACGCAGATCGAAGCCGATCTCGCAACGCTTCGCACGGCCAAGGACGGCGAGGACGTGGCCGCGATTTCCGCCGCGCTGGAAGCGGTTCAGCAATCGGCCATGAAACTCGGCGAAGCGATGTACAAGGCGCAAGCCGAAGCCGAGGAGATGCAGCAGGCCGCGTCCGATGCGGCAGCCGATGCCGCCTCAGAAACGGACGCCTCGACCGATGACGACGTGGTCGATGCAGACTTTGAAGAGGTGGATGAGGAGAAAAAGTCGGGCCAGGCCTGATCCGTCATACCGGCCGAGCAGGGCGCCTTGCCTTGCTCGGCTGACACTCCCTTAACCATCATACGGGAACACTGGGTAGGGACCGGGTAAGCGAAAGCCGCCTCCCCTGCCATGCGGCCGCTGCCAAGAGCGAGCCCGCACTGCCGAGGACGATGGGACCTGACGCATGGGCAAACAAGATTATTACGCGACGCTGGGGGTCGACCGGTCTGCGGGTGCTGACGCGATCAAAAGCGCCTACCGCAAACTGGCCAAGCAATACCATCCCGACCGCAACCCGGACGACGCCGCTGCAGAGCAAAAATTTAAAGAAGCCACCGAGGCCTATGAGGTTCTAAAGGACCCCAAAAAACGCGACATGTACGACCAGCTCGGCCATGCTGCATTCGATCAAATGGGCGGCGGCGGCCCGGGCGGCGGCTTCCAGGGCGATCCGTCGACGGTGTTCTCCGACATTTTCGAGGATTTGTTTGGCGGGTTCTCCGGCACCCGATCAAGCCGCCAGCGCGGCCGCGGGGCCGATCTCCGCTACAATATGGAGATCTCGCTGGAAGAGGCCTTTGAGGGTCGCAAGGCGACGATCCGTGTGCCAACAAGCGTGAGCTGCGAGACCTGTTCCGGCACGGGGGCAGAACCGGGCACGTCTCCGGTCAGTTGCCCTACCTGCGCCGGCTCGGGACGCGTTCGGGCCCAGCAGGGCTTTTTCACCATCGAGCGCACCTGCCCAAGTTGCCAGGGCCAGGGCAAGATCATCAAAGATCCCTGCCGCACCTGCAATGGCACCGGGCGGACCGAAAAACAGCGCTCTTTGTCCGTGAACATCCCACAAGGGGTGGAAGACGGGACGCGCATTCGCCTAGCGGGCGAGGGCGATGCCGGCCCTAATGGCGGCCCGAATGGCGATCTTTATATTTTCATCACAATCAGTCCCCATACGCTGTTTCAGCGCGATGCAAACGATCTCGCCTGCGAAGTGCCGATCTCCTTCACAACGGCAGTGCTCGGTGGGCAGATCGAAGTGCCGACCCTTGGGGGCGGGAAGGCGCGGGTGACGGTGCCCGAGGGCACCCAATCGGGGCGGCAATTTCGGCTCCGGGGCAAAGGCATGCCGGCCCTGCGCGGGGTGACCTTCGGCGATCTTTATGTGCGGATGAACGTCGAAACGCCGGTCAATTTGAGCCGTAAACAGAAAGACCTGCTCAAGGAATTCGAAACCCTGTCCTCGGACAAAAATAGCCCCCAAAGCGCCGGCTTTTTCGCCCGGGTTAAAGAGTTTCTAAGCGGGACATAAGCGCCGACAGGCTTTGCGGAAGGCCGCCCAGATGGACAACGCGCCCTGGTGGCAGGGTGCCACCGTCTATCACATCTATCTGCGCAGCTTTTGCGACAGCAATGATGACGGGATCGGCGACCTTGATGGGGTCCGAAGCAGGCTCGATTACCTCAGCGGCCTTGGCGTCGATGCGCTTTGGCTCTCACCGCTCCACCCATCGCCCAATGTGGACTGGGGCTATGACGTCGCCGATTACCAGGCGGTCCACCCTGACCTTGGAACGCTCGAGGCGTTCCGCCAGCTGATTGATGAGGCCCATGCCCGAGGCCTCAAAATTCTGATGGATGAGGTGCTAAGCCACACATCTTCCGCTCACCCCTG
>JBCDJA010000122.1:0-7017 GCA_038748465.1 Pseudomonadota bacterium | reverse complement strand
GTTCACTTTAACGCGCACGTCTGATCCGGCGTGCAACACCGTGCCCTCGGGCACGCCCACCGCGTTCCGGTTAAAGATTTTCTCAACGGCGGTGAGGCCTTGCCCCTCGTGGGAGACGACCTTGGAGGGCGCAAAGACAGGCGGTGTTTCAATCCCCAGCGTTGCGGCCGCGAAGCTTTGCAGTTTTTTACCGAACACAATCGCGTAAGAGCCGCCCGCCTTGATAAACTCCACCTTTTGCGGCGTTAGCGCAGCGGCGATATCCACCAGTTCTTTCTCGCCGATCTCGTCATAGAGCTTTTTCGTCTTGGTATTGATCGTCAAGACGGTGCCGTTCTCGACCGAATAGGTCTGTTCCAGGATCGGATCACCGTTCTCGTCGAGGATGGGTTGCCCCTCGGCGTCGGTCTTCTTGACCCAGTTCTTCAAATCGATGCCGATGCCGCCCGTCACGCCGACGGTCGTCAAGAAGATCGGCGAGATACCATTCGTCCCGCCCACAATGGGGGCGATGTTGATAAATGGCACGTAGGGGCTGGCTTTTTTGCCGGTCCACAAGGCCACATTATTGACGCCCGACATCCGCGATGAGCCAACGCCCATGGTGCCGCGTTCAGCAATCAGCATAACCCGCTTGTCCGGGTGCTGTTTTTGTAAGTCCTGTATCTCAGCTTGCGCCGTTTCTGAGATCATGCACTTGCCGTGCAATTCCCGGTCAGAGCGGGAGTGGGCCTGGTTGCCGGGGGATAAAAGATCTGTAGACACATCGCCGATCGCGGCAATGTAGGTCACCACTTTAATCTCTTCCTCGATATCCGGAAGTTTGGTGAAAAACTCCGCCTGCGCATAGCTTTCCAGAATGTCTTTTGCGACCGCGTTGCCATCGGCAAAGGCCGAGGCGAGACGGTCAGTGTCTGCCTCGTAAAGAAAAACCTGGGTTTTGAGTACATCGGCCGCTTGCTGAGCAATGGAGGCCTCGTCCCCCAAGGCAAGGTCGAGAAGGACATCAACTGATGGACCGCCCTTCATGTGGGACAATAACTCGAAGGCGAAGGAGCGCGGGATCTCCTCCACGCTCGCGTCGCCGAGGATGATGTCTTTTAAAAATTTCGCCTTCACGCCCGCGGCACGTGTTGTGCCCGGCAGGGTGTTGTAGATGAAGAAATCGATCGAGGCCTTGCGGTGTGGATGTCCCGGCTCCTGGATCTGGGCGATGATCTCCTCAAGGAGGTCGCTCCCTTCGATGGGCTTCGGGGCAAGACCGAGTTCTTTTCTCTTTTCAATCTCGTCTAGGTAGTCTGTGTAAAAACTCATGTCGTTTCCATCCGACTTGGCCATCCGCCACCGGTGTGGTCGGTCGTGTTGCTTGGAACCCCTTCTCGGCAAATTTTGCAGGACCTATGGCCGCAACGAAAGGGGCCTTTTGTAGCAAAAAAGCGTTTATCGGTAACGCGTTTGCGAACCGTTAGCCGCACGCCGGGAAGGGGCGCGCTGGCTTGCCTGTGCTGCTCTCTTGCTTTCCATGTGTGGCAGAAATCCTCAGGGTGCAAGGCACAATGCGCACACCTTTTCGCAATTGCGAGAGAGAAAACGGACGAGCGCGGATTGGCGCGGATTTCCGCCACTTTTTGCCCCGTTTCGGGAGCAGTATTTGGCTTGGAATTGGGGACTGTGGGGCCGTGAAAACGCGGGAAGTGGATTTGCTCACGCCGCCGTCTGGTGGCTCAAATCCGTTCCGCCAACGAAACGACCAATCGCACCGGCTTCTGGCCGCCTCGCCTTAAAATAGTACAGCACTTTTCTCGTACTATTTTAGCGGGCCTCCGTCCGTGTTCAGCCCTATTTGCCCGACGGTCGCGAGGCTTGGCCCCTTGGCTTGGCGGGCGTCATGGGCTCGCTACTTCCCTGGCCATGACCGATGCTTTTGCAGAAGAACTCTTCCAGGAAGCGTTCCACCTGATGTCCACGTCAAGCGGCGGTGAGGGGCTGGCGCGCGCGGCGAAGACGATGCGCCGATCGGCGGACCTCGGCCACGCTGCGGCGGCCAATAACGTCGGCGCCATGGCGCAATATGGGCGCGGCATGCCGGAGGATCTTTCCCTTGCGCGGGCCTATTACGAGCAGGCGGCGGCAGCCGGCTTGCCGGCGGGGCAGTTTAATCTTGGCTTTATGTGGCTGCATGGGCTTGGCGGTGACCGGGACCTTGCCCGGGCGCGGGTCTTGTTTGAGGCGGCGGCCGGGGGCGGGGATACCGATGCGCTCACCCATCTCGGCCGGATGGCGATCTTGGGCGAGGGGGGCGAGAAGGACGGCGCGGCGGGCCAGGCCTATTGGCGTCAGGGCGCAGATCTCGGCGATAGTCGGTGTGCGTTCAATCTCGGCGTTTCGCTGGCCGGCGGGCATGCCGGCGAGCCGGACTTTGTCGCCGCCTATGCCTGGTTCAAGCGCGCCCACGCTCTCGGCAACCGAGAAGCCGCAAGCCGAATGAAGACCCTTGAGACCGTCATGCATGCCGAAGAGCTAGAGGCGGCCCACCGCCTGAGCCTTTAGATCCTATCACCGCATAGCCCCAGCCGGTCCCCAGGCGGTCGCAAGCCGGTCCCAAGCCAATCTCTGGCAGATCATCCCCTTCCTGACGGCAGTCCCCGCAGCGTGTTGCGGTCTATTGCTGGCCCTTCCAGCGGATGACCGGCGCAACGCCTGTGCTGGCAGTTGCTGTGCCGTCGGCGCCTCTCTTCTCACTTCAAGGTACTGGGCCGAAAAACGACAGCGTCTGCAACGGGGGCCTTGAAAGAGTGTAGGCGAACGCCCATATACGTATGACATATGCAAACGATTATCGACATAATGAAGCCGATGAAAACATCAACACTTTCTGTCCGGGTCGACGATGACGATGCGGCATTCCTTGCAAGCCTTGAGCTGAGCGATGCCCGCACCCCCTCGGAGAAGTTGCGCGCGCTCCTTAGAGCCGAGAGGCAGCGCCGGGCAAAGGCCGACAATCGTGTGGAAGCCGGCGAGATGTTTGCTGACATGCTCAAACCTGCCCGGCGGCGTGTGCGCTCTGCCGAGACCGATCATGGGATGCGGTCTGAGTTCGTGGCCAAGCTTTTTGACCGGTTACCGGAGGTTATGGCCGCTGCTTTTGTCGGCCCCCCCCAGTCTTCGAAGGCGCAAGTCAAGGATCTGGCGAAATTTGAGTCGCAAATGCTTGATGAGATGTTCTTATGGATCCAAGAAATACTGGAAATGGGATTGACGCGCAAAAGCCGATGCTACGATCCGGCTGCGGTGGAGCAACGGCTTGAGCCGATTGTGGAGATCGTCACGTTGATAATCATGGCGCAGGAAAGACGGGAAGAGAGGTCTTAAATGATGACGGAAGGATTGGTGCCGCGGGTAAAGCGGCTCATTTCAGGCAGTGTCAATTCCATGGTCGACGCGGTTGAAAATGCGGCGCCAGAAACAGTGATGACCGAAGCGATCCGCGAGGTTGACCAAGCGATCGACGAGGTGCGCGATCAATTGGGCCTCGCCATTGCCAACAAACATCACGCAAGCAAGCGCCTTATGGAGGCCAACAGCAAGCATGAGGATTTATCAGACAAGTTGCGCCTTGCCGTGGCTGAAGGGCGCGATGATTTGGCCGAGGCGGCAATCGCCAGGCAACTCGACCTCGAGGCGCAGATCCCGATCTTAGAGGATGCGCTCAAAGAGGCGTCTACGGACGAAGCAGAGCTCGAGACCTATGTCGCGGCGCTCAATGCCCGGCGCCGTGAAATGCAAGAGGACTTAGAGGTTTTTCTCGCATCCCGCCAGGACACCTCCTCAGCAAGGCCGCCGGGGGGCGAGGCGCATGGGACGCGCGCGGGCCACGGGGCGCGCGCCGACGAGCCGGAACGCCAGATCGATGCAGCAGAAAAGGCGTTCGACCGGGTGTTGCGGGGCGCTACCCGCCTTCCCGGCACCGCGCCGGCGGACCGCGAAACCGCGGCAAAACTTGTGGAGCTTGAGAAGATCTCCCGCGATAACCGCATCAAGGAACGGCTTGCGGCGGTCAAAGCGGTCAAGCAGGCCGACTGATGCTCGAAGCTTTGTTGCAGCCGGCAACCGCCCCCTTCGCGGTTTGCCTCGTCCTGATGTTGGTCATTGCCGCGGCCGAGGTGGTGAGTTTGGCTATGGGCATGTCCGCCTCAAGCGCGCTTGACAGCGTCTTGCCCGACATCGACGCAGATTTCGATGTCGATCTTAGTCTCGATACGGATATTCCGGATGTGGCTGATGGCGTATCGGGTGCCAATGCGCCCGATATGGCCGCGACGCCAGGCGCCTTGAGCCAGCTCTTGGGGTGGCTCTGTGTCGGCCGGGTGCCGGTCTTGGTGCTGTTGATTGTCTTTCTGACCGCGTTCGGGCTTGCCGGGCTTGTGCTCCAGGCCTCGGCCGAAGCCCTGCTCGGGCGCCCCTTGCCGGCGCTACTGGCCGTCATTCCGGCGCTCGTCGTTGCGATGCCGGCCGTTCGCGTCTCGGGCCTTACCTTGGCAAAGGTGATGCCGAAGGAGCAAACGGAGGCCGTTAGTCAAAAGCGATTTATCGGCAAGGTTGCCATCGTCATTCGCGGCACAGCCCGCAAGGGTGAGCCAGCGGAAGCAAAGTTTTCAGACCGGCACGGACAGACCCATTATGCGCTTATCGAGCCGGATACGGACGATGAGACCTTCATAGAGGGAACGCAGGTCATTTTAGTGAAGCAAACAGGGAGTGTTTACCGGGCGATCCGCAATCGCAGTGCCGGATTGTCCGGGCAGTAAAAAGCTGAAAAATCAAGGGAAAGGTGGTCAAAAATGAGTTTCATGATGGAAAGAATTATCGACATTGGCGTCATTGCCCTTATCGCCTTTGTTGCTCTGATTACAATTGGGCTCGTTTTCGCCCGCCTCTATCGAAGATCGTCAAAGGAAACCTCTTTTGTGCGCACGGGTTTCGGTGGCCAGAAGGTCATCATGAATGGGGGGGCCTTAGTCTTTCCCGTACTGCACGAGGTTATCCCCGTTAACATGAACACGCTGCGCCTTGAGGTGCGCCGGTCTAATGAGCAGGCGCTGATCACCAAGGACAGAATGCGAGTTGATGTGCAGGCAGAGTTTTACGTGCGGGTCCAGCCCACGGTGGAATCGATTGCTAATGCAGCGCAAACCCTTGGCAGGCGGACGATTGAGCCCGCCTCCTTGAAAGAATTGGTGGAAGGCAAATTTGTGGATGCGCTGCGCTCGGTGGCGGCGGAAATGGCGATGGAGGAATTGCACGAGCAACGGGTGAATTTCGTGCAAAAAGTGCAAGCCGCGGTTTCTGAGGATATTTTGAAGAACGGGCTGGAGCTTGAGTCCGTCTCTCTCACAGGGCTCGATCAAACCAATAAGGAATATTTCAATCCCGATAATGCGTTCGACGCCGAGGGCTTGACCAAACTAACCTCCGAGATCGAAGAACGCCGGAAAAAACGAAACGACATCGAGCAAGAGACCGAGGTTTTGATCCAGCGTAAAAATCTCGAGGCGGAGCAACAGAAATTCACAATCGCCCGAGATCAGGAATATGCCCGCCTTGAACAAGAGCGGGAAATCGCGGTCCGTGCGGCAGAGCAGGCTGCCCAAATTGAGCGGGAGCGGGCCGATAGGGACCGCGAGGCGAAGCAGGCCAAAATCCTCGCCGATCAACAGGTGCGCGAGTCAGACATCGAGAAAGAGCGTATCGTTCAGGAAAAGGACATCGAAAAGCAGCAGGTGGTTGAAGCTGCGGCGGTGGAGAAGGTCAAGCAGGTGCGGCTTGCCGAGCAGTCCAAAGATATTGCGATCGCCGAGAAGTCGCGTGAAAAATCAGAGGCCGATGCCGAAGCCGACAAAGCCCGGGCAATTGCGGCCAAGGCAGCTGAAGAGGTTGTGACCGCGCGTGAAACCGAAGTGGCTGAGCGGGACAAGCAGATTGAGTTGATTGAGGCGCGCAAGGCGGCCGAGCAGCGGGCGATTGCTGTTACCGTTGCGGCAGAGGCGGAAAAACAAGCCGCCGTCGACCAGGCCGAGGCGGTCAAGATCGCCGCCGACGGGGATGCGCAAAAGGCGCGCATTGGCGCTGAGGCCGAGGCCGATGCCGAGAAGATGCGGGCGGCCGCCATGGAGGCGGTGTACCGGGTGGAGGCGGATGGCAAGCGCGCCGCCAACGATGCCGCAAACATTCTGTCAACAGACCAAATTGCCATGCAGGTCAAGGTCGAGTTGATTAAGGCCTTGCCGGACATCATCGCCCAATCGGTGAAGCCGATTGAGAATATCGATGGCATTAAAATTCTGCATGTTGATGGGTTGAACGGTGCCCCGGCAAATGGCCTTGAGCACCACAATGGCACCGGCGTCGCGGACCAGGCCGTGGCGGCTGCGCTGCGCTATCGCAGTCAGGCGCCTTTGATCGATGCGTTGATGAAGGAGCTGGGCATTAATGGCAGCGATCTCGACGGGCTGACCGGCGCCATCGCCGAGGAAACCGGCCGCCAGGCGGGTGTGCCCACCCCGACCGTGGCCCCGAACCATTCTGCAAATTGACACTGTCGAGCAGCCGGCATCAGGTCGGGGACGTTTCGGGAAAGGGGCGGATGAGCCCGGTGGTTGGATCGGTTGCTGCAGGGCAAGGCGGCCGTGGTCGTGGATGATCCCTCCCCTGATCGCCTGTGCCTGCGGCTCGTCACCGGCAATTCAAGCTGGTGGAAGGCAAAGAAATATCGCCGGGAGGCGGCGGCGGCGCTTCTGGCGCGCCGGGCCGCCGGGTGGCGGTTGCAGGCCGTTGCGCGCGAGGGGCGCTCATCTGCGCGTGAAACGCGGCGCTTTTCCGTCTATCAGCTGACCCGCGCTCCCCGCTAAACGCGCGAGGGACCGAGAGTTGCCCGGTATCCTTTTCTCAGGCGCGAAATCTCCGCCGTCGGACAGCCGGTCGAAGGTTCCAGAAGGGGGCTCTCATGGTCGGCAGCAC
>JBCDJA010000121.1:0-7024 GCA_038748465.1 Pseudomonadota bacterium | reverse complement strand
GGGGCCGCAACCTTGAAAAAATCGGGCTCAAGGCCTCCGACACGGCCGAGCTTTTCTTCGATGATGTGCGCGTGCCTGCCGAGAATATGCTGGGCACCGACGAGAACCGTGGCTTCGTTCAGCTTATGGAGCAATTACCGCAAGAGCGGTTGGCGCTTGCCGTGCATGCCGTCGCTGCCGCTGAACGGGCGGTTGATCTCGCGGCGGACTATATGCGTGAGCGCAAGGCCTTCGGGAAGCCTTTGATGGACTTCCAGCACCTGAGTTTCAGGCTTGCCGAGTGCAAGACCGAGGCGACCGTGGCCCGCGTCTTTGTCGATGATTGCATCAATCGATTGCTTGCCGGCGATCTCGATACGGTCACGGCCTCGATGGCGAAATATTGGACCACGGATCTCCAGTGCAAGATCGTAGATGAGTGCCTGCAGATGCACGGGGGTTATGGGTTTATGGCCGAATATCCGATTGGCCAAATGTACATGGATGCGCGGGTGCAGCGGATCTACGGAGGAACGAACGAGATCATGAAGTTACTGATTTCGCGCAGCCTCTAGCGACGAAATCGAACAGGGAGGAGCGACGATGAGCGTAACAAGTGGCCCAAAGACGGCCCGGCGCTGGTTCGTCAACGAAACGCCGAAGGGCGATTTGACCGACACCACGCTTGCGCTGCGTGATGAGCCTTTGCGCGACCTTGAGGCCGGCGAGTTCCTCGTCCGGTCGATTTATCTCTCATTAGATGCGACCAACCGGGTTTGGTTGTCGACGTTCGACCATTACATGCCGCCCCTCCTGCCGGGCGATCCGATGCGCGGATTTTTAGTTGGCGAAGTGATCGAAAGCCGGAATGAAGCCTTCCCCACCGGAAGCCTAGCCGTTGGGATACATACGTGGTCTGATTATTTTGTTACCGATGGCACAGATTTTTCGGTTTATCCGGGCGTTGACGGGCTACCGCTCTCCGATTTCTTCGGTGTTATGACGGTTGCGGCCCCCACAGCTTATCATGGCCTCATTGAAATGGCGAAACCCCAACCGGGCGAGACGGTGGTCGTTACGGCAGCCGCCGGCGCTGTTGGGGCGTTGGTGGGGCAAATGGCCAAGATCGCGGGGTGCCGCGTGGTGGGTGTCGCCGGCGGGACCGACAAATGCGCCTATCTGGTGAACGAACTCGGGTTTGACGCCGCGGTCGATTATAAATCAGAGCCGATTTTGGAGGGGCTTGAGCGGGCCTGCCCGGACGGCATCGACGTGCACTTTGAAAATGTCGGCGGCGAGGCGCTTGATGCCGGACTGACCCTGGCGAGCCAGGGGGCTCGGGTGATCATTTGTGGCTTGATTTCGAGCTACAATAACGACGTCCAAGACGATGGCGTTAAAATGATCCGTAACATGATATTCCGTCGCATCCGGATGGAAGGGTTCGTGATCCTCGATTATCTCGATCAATATCCAAGATATTACGAGGCGATCCTGCCCTGGATTGCAGAGGGTAAGTTGAAATACCGTCTGCATGTCGTCGACGGGATAGAAAATGCTCTTGATGCGTTGAAACTGCTTTATACCGGTGGCAACAACGGGAAGCTCATGGTACGAATTGGCGATGAGGCAGTGAGGGCGTAGCGGGTTTCAGGAACGGTGAAGTTAATTGGGCGCTCCAAGGAGCGTTGGGCCTTTGCGGGCTAAGGGAGGAAATTCTGTGTCACTTTTAGTCAGTATCGATAATGGCGGAACGCTGACGGATGTTTGTGCCGTCCGTGACGGGGAGGTTTTCTTCGGTAAAACACTCACCACACCCCATGATCTGTCCCAGTGTTTTGTTGACGCGCTTTCGGTGCTTGCAACGCAGCTCTATGGAGAGGCCGACCTGCAGCGTTTGGCCGGCGAGGTGGAGCACATCCGCTATTCGACAACCCAAGGCACCAACGCGCTTGTTCAGCGCAAGGGCCCGCGCCTTGGTGTCGTCGTCGATGCGCAAGAGGCGGCGAAAGCCTTAACCTCTGGCGGGGCGTCGGACGCACTCCTTGCCGACCTCGTTGCCGACCGGATCGCGGTCATCGATTTCAGTGCCGAGGATAAAGACCTGGAAGCGGCCATTGTGGCGGTCGTCAATGATTTGACCGCACAGGGGGCGAACCGGCTTGTCGTGAGCTTCGGCGGGGATGACTTCAGCGAAAAGGAGCAGCGGTTCCGGCGCTTTGTCTACAAACGCTATCCGCGCCACTTGCTCGGCGCTGTGCCCTTGGTGTTTGCCGGGCATCTGTCGAAAGCCGAGAGCCAAACCCAGCGTACCTGGGCCGCGATCCTCAATTCCTTCCTGCATCCGGCGATGGAACATTTTCTGTATAATGCAGAAAATCATTTGCGCGATCTCAAGGCGCGCAATCCGCTTCTTATTTATCGCAACGATGGGGGCTCGACCCGGGTTGCACGGACGGTCGCGTTGAACACCTATTCCTCCGGTCCGCGTGGCGGCGTTGAGGGGGTGCTTGCCGTGCTTGGCCATTATGGGCTCGACAAAGCGGTCTCGATGGACATCGGCGGAACAACGACCGACATCGCAACGTTTTCTGGCGGGGCGGCAGCTGAAGACCTATTCGGCAAAGTAGAAGGCGTGGAGGTGCCGTTCCGGCTAGCAGCGATCGAGAGCATCGGAGCCGGCGGAAGCTCTATTCTGTCGGTAAAGGACGGCGCGGTTCAAGTCGGGCCGGAAAGCGCGGGCGCGGCCCCTGGACCGGCCTGTTTCGCCCGAGGTGGGACCGACCCGACGATGACGGACGTTTTGTTGCTGTCAGGATATCTCGATCCGAAATCTTATTTTGGCGGGCAGCTTGAGCTTGACCGGGCCCGTGCCGAGACGGCCGTGAAGGAAAAGCTCGCCGAGCCCCTCGGCGTGTCTCTCGAGGACGCGCTCAAGGCCGCGTCGGACGCCTATCACGGAAAAATCGCCGAGGCGATGAAGGGCTCTGTCGATCAGAACACGGCTTTGGTGGCCTTTGGCGGTGCCGGCCCAATCAGCGCCTGCGCGGTGGCGGACCGGCTCGAGATCAAGCGCGTGTTGGTGCCGCGGCTTGCTGCCGTCTTCAGTGCCTTCGGCATCGGGTTTTCCGACATCGTGCATGCTCACTCCGTGGCGCTCCCGTCTGCAAGCAGCGAGGCGGTTAAACAGGGGCTGGAGGGATTGGTGCGCAAGGCCAAGCGCGCCATGAAGGCGGAAGGCTTTGTGTTCGAGGATTGCAACTTACAGCCTGCGCTTGTGTGGCAAGAAGGCAGTGAGCGGAAGGAATTAGCGATCGGCCTTGAAGGGTTAAACGGGACAGCCCCACCCGATGGGCGGGTGGAGTTGGTCCTGACGGTCACCCGGCCCTTGGCGCAATTTGCCTTGAAAGATGCCGCGGCGCCGAAGGCTGGGGATGCGAAGCCTGCGGGCAACCGCGAGGGCGTATTCGGGCAGCTGCCGCTGTTCACCGTTGCTGGGCTGAAGCCGGGGGAAACCGGTGCCGGTCCTGCGATCCTTGAAGATGCCTTGTTTACCGCCGCGGTGCCGGAAGGTTGGCACTTCGATGTTACCGGCAATGGTGACATCTTCCTCAATCGTACAGCGTCGTAAGGGAGCTCCTGCCATGAAAGTGCGCATGACAGAATACCTGCAAATCAATCTCGAGACGGAGATGTGGGAATGCCAAAAATGCGATCACCCACTGATTAGCGCGCGTCAAAACTATAAGCGCGGCCTGTTGGTTTATGATCGCGATCCGCGCGAGATCCACGCTCCGATGATCGATCCGGACAAATATGATTTTACGTTCTCTCCAGATCCAACCTGGATCCGCATCCTCGAATATTGCTGCCCGAATTGCGGGACGCAAATGGAAGTTGAGTACGCACCGCCGGGCCATCCGCCGAGCCATGACATGGAATTCGACATTGATGCGCTTAAAAAGCAGTGGGCGGAGCGTGAGCCGCTTGAAGAGGCGTCCATCGCGCCCAAGGGCGTTGATGTAAACCGCTGATTATAACGCGACAAAAGACAGGGACGAAACAGATGCGACGCGTATCGGTAGATATTGGGGGCACCTTCACCGATTGTTTTATGGTGTGGGATGACAAATATGTTTCGGCAAAGGCGCTGACGACATACCAAAACCTTTCTCTTGGCTTTAACCAGGCGCTCGAAAATGCGTATAGCCAATTGGGTTTGGATCTTGAAACCGTCATGACCAGCGTCGATTCGGTGCGCTATGCGACGACCCTCGGCACCAATGCGCTGATCGAGCGGCGCGGCCCACGGATCGGTCTTATCACCACGGCCGGGTTTGAGAGCACCGTCCCCCTGTCGCGGGCTCGCGGCTATGGCGAAGGGTTGTCTGAGCGCCTCAAGCGCGACTTGCCCATGGGTGAACGCCCCAAGCCGATCGTCCCGATACCAATGATCGTTGGGGTTCGTGAGCGGGTGGCTGAAAACGGGGATGTGCTGATCCCAATCGATGAAGATGACATCATCGATCAGATCAGCCGATTGGTGGATCGGGGCGCCCAGGGCTTTGTGGTGAGCCTCGTGAATGCCGTGGTCAACCCGGACCATGAATTGCTGATTGAGCAAATCATCCGCGATCAGTATCCAGAATATATGCTAGGTGCCTTCCCGGTGATCCTGTCGCATCTGGTGGTTGGCCGGAAAGGCGAATACGCCCGGTCCTCATCGGCGATCCTCGATGCTTTCCTGCATGAGGCGATGTATTACGGTCTCAGCGCTCTTGAGCTTAATCTGCACGAAAACGGCTATGACAAGCCGATGCAGGTGATCCACAATTCCGGGGGCATGGCCCAGCTGAATTCCACCGACGCGCTGCAGACTATCCATTCAGGTCCGGTCGCCGGCATTCATGCCTCGGAGCATCTGGCCGAGGAACTCGATCTCGGAAACATCATTTGCACCGATATGGGCGGTACGTCCTTTGATATCGGGCTTGTGGTGAAGGGCGGGGTCAAGTTCTACGACTTCAACCCGATCATCGATCGGTGGCTGGTGAACCTGCCGATGGTCCATCTGGTGACGTTGGGCGCTGGCGGGGGCTCGATCGCCAAGTTCGACCGGCTGCATCGCACGATCGCGGTGGGCCCTGAAAGTGCCCGGTCCGACCCGGGGCCGGCGTGTTACAATCGCGGCGGAACCGACCCAACCGTGACCGATGCCGATTTGGTGCTCGGCTATGTGCGGCCGGAGCGCTATGCCGGCGGCGGGTTTGAGTTGTCGGAACGGCGTGCAAACAGTGCATTGAAGCGCAAGATCGGTGCAGAGCTTGACGTGACCGAAGTCGGCGCTGCCCTCGGGATCAAGGAGAAGGTCGACAACAATATGGCGAACGGCATCGCTCAAGAGCTCCGTACACGGGGTTACGAGCCGCGCCATTTCACCATGCTGGCCTATGGCGGTAATGGGGCTCTCCACGCTTGCGGTATTGCCAATGTCCTCCGCATCAATCAGATCTTGGTGCCGCCATTCAGCTCGATCTTTTCTGCGGTTGGCGCTGGCAACATGAACCAACTGCACATTCACGAACGGAATGTATATCTGACGATTTACAACAGCCTCACAAAATCCCTCTTCACCGACTACGATTATTTCAACGGGATCGTCGAGGAGTTGGAAGAAGCGGGCCGCAACGATCTTTTGCGCCAAGGCCTGCCGCTTGAGGCCATCCGTCACCGGCTCGAGCTTGATCTAAGATATGGCGACCAGCTCGCCGAAACCGCGGTCATCTCCCCGTTCAGCCGGATGAAGTCCGCCGAAGACATGCTCGATCTGTTGGAATTGTTCTCCCATGACTACGGCAAACGTTTTGGCGAGGGCAGCCAATCGCCCGAGGGCGGGGTGCGCGTTAATGCCATTCGCGTTGCGACCTACGCCCTGTCGGAGCCGGTTCAGTTTTCCGACATTCTGCCGGCGAAAGGCGATTTGAAGTCAGCGCCCGAGGCGACAGAGTTCCATGACTGCCATTTCGTGGGCCATGGCGGGCCGACCAAGACCGGTTTTTACTGGTATAACGACTTGTCGTTTGGTGACGTGGTTGCAGCCCCGGCCGTTGTGTCCTCGGACTCCACAACATTCCTGGTGGAGCCCGGCTGGCAGCTTGAGGTTGGCAAATATGGGGCAGGATGGATACGTCGCGTCGAGGAATGATCGCCCCAGCGAGGTCTAGGGCCTGGTCGGCCTAACGGTGGAAACAAACATGGACAACCCGGTCAGACCACACAGCGTATCGACCGGTTAAAGACAGTGAGCAAGGCGGGGACCCCGCGAGGGGCCGCCGAGGAAAGGAAGGAAAGAGCATGTCGAGCGTGATGGACTCCCCAACCGTAAAGGGCTCCGTCGAGGAGCGGATGCAAGAATTCCTCAAAAATGCGAGCCTCTTTTATGCTCCCGACCCGGAGATTATGACTTATCACGGTCTTGCTCCGCGGACGGAATTTGAGGAAGAGGCGCTGGCCAAGCAGAACGATCCGGCCAAGCTCTCGATCGTGCGGGACCGCATGCAGGCTTGCGTCGATGAGGCCTTCGACATGCTCGCCAACATCGCCTCGGCGCCGGGCGCCAAATGGGGCGACATGATTACAGCGCTCTACACCTCCTCGGGTGACCTCACCTTGGCGAGTACCGGCGGCGTGGTGATCTTCTCCAACCTCGTTCAGTACTCGACGAAGTTCATCAACAAATACTGGACCGACGAGCCGACAGTCGGTGTGCGTGAAGGTGATATCTTTATGCACAACGATGCGCGCTATGGCGCTCCGCACAATGCGGACCAGACAATCCATTTGCCGCTTTTCCATGAGGGCAAGCTGGTTGCGTGGATTGGCGCGGTGATCCATGAAGGCGAATGCGGTGCGATTGAACCTGGCGGGGTTCCCGGGACCGCAGAAACCATCTGGGACGAGGGCATGAAGCTATCGCCCACAAAAATCGGCGAGAACTATGAACTCAAGCGCGATCTCGTCACCTTCTTCCAAAACTCCGTGCGCG
>JBCDJA010000120.1:0-7031 GCA_038748465.1 Pseudomonadota bacterium | reverse complement strand
GGGAGGCCGTGTCAAAAGTTGAGCAAATGTTCCGGGTAAGCCTTGAATACTTCTAGGCGCGTCCAAAGCGAACGGGCGCTGGGGGTCGACCGGCAATCCGCGCTTCTTTCTGGCTGCGGACAAAGCCTCGGCGCTCTGCTCTGTGTGCTTGGCGGCTTGATGGGCCTTGCCGCGCTATCGGCGATCGGCCTATCGGACGGTGCAGCCGCCGGGGCCTTCGTGTTCGGTGGCGCAGTCACCGTGTTTGTGGGGGGCGCGCTTGTGGCCGGGCTTGGCGGCATGGAGGCGCGGGTCTCTTCCCGTTCTGTCTTGGCCCTGGCGCTTTTGACGTGGATCATTTTGCCGGCCTTTGCGAGCCTGCCGGTGCTGCTTCGCGCCGATGGCGTTGGCACCAGCTTTAGCGAGGCTTATCTCGCCTCGGTTTCCGCACTGACAACGACCGGATATTTGCCTTCGATGCGCGGATCGACGACACCTCCCGCGCTGCTTGCCTGGTATGCGATGCTTGGCGGCGTCGGCGGGCTTTTGACCCTTGTCTTCGCGGTTTTGATGCTGGCGACCGAGGCCTTGCGCGGCATCCCGCCGTCTTACCGCTCCTACCGGCGGCTCGAAACGGCGGCCCGGGCCGATCGTCTGTCCACAGCGGTGTGGTCGGTCACCCGGGATATCGGTCCGCTCTATCTGGCGATCCTGGCGCTGGCGTTCATGAGCGTTTTTGTGATGGAGCGCTCAGCGTTCGTGGCGCTGCTTGTTTCGGCCGGGTTCTTGTCCACGTCTGGACTGCCGCCTGATTTTGCCGAGCTCATCCTATCGCCGGCACTTCAGCCCTTGTGTTTCGGGTTGATGATCGTTGGTGCCATGAGCTTTCTCGTCCTAGCTGATGCCAGCCGCACCTCCCTTGCAAGCCTTGGCCGGCACCGGGAAAGCCAGGCGTTTTTCGCGCTTTTGGGATTTCTAACAATCGGCGCCGTGGTGAGCGGCCTGGCCGTTGGCGAAGGGGGCAGTGAGCTTTGGCGCCGGCTCTTTAATGCCGTCTCAGCGCTCACCACAACCGGCACGGTTATTGGGGACGGGGCGGCGGCGCCAGCGCAAGTTCCGGCCTTTGGGTTTGCGGTCCTCCTCTTGCTTGCCTTATCGGGGGGGTGTTTTGCCTCCACCGCCGGGGGGATTAAGACCGTGCGCGGCTTGCTCCTCCTCGCCCATTCTCGCCTTGAGTTGCGGCGTCTTGCCCATCCATCCGGTGTGATGCGCCAGAAACTTGCCGGTCGCACCATCCGCCAGGAAGACCTGTCGGGCGCCTGGGCGGTCCTGTTGTGCTTGATCTTTGGGATTGTCTTGTTGGGGCTTGTCACAGCCGCCCATGGGTCCGATTTTCAATTGGCGCTGACGGTTGGCGTGGCCGCTTTGGCGAATGCTGGGCCGCTGATCGAGCTGAGCGGGGCGGAAGCCGTGGAGGGTTTGCCAACCGGCACCGGCTTTCAGGCGCTCTTCTGTGCCGGGATGATCGCCGGCCGGGTTGAGGGTCTTGCCATTTTGAGTCTTTTAACACGCGCATTCTGGCGCGGATGAGCCACCGGGCACGACGAGGGCGCCATCGGGCGCGACGAGGGCGCCACCCAAGCGCTTAAGGAAAGACAAATCTATGGGTCGGGTTTCCTATGTAAACGGACGGTTTTTGCCACACCGCCAGGCGCTCGTCTCGGTTGAGGACCGGGGCTATCAGTTTGCGGATGGCGTTTATGAGGTGTGCGCCGTGCTGGGCGGTCGTTTTGTGAATGCCGAACGGCACCTCGACCGGTTGGAGCGGTCTTTGGAGGCGTTGTCGATCGCAATGCCGAGAAGCCGGCAAAGCCTTGTCATGCTCATACGCGAGATGATCCGGCACAACCGTGTCAACGACGGACTGGTCTATGTGCAGGTCACCCGCGGCGTGGCAAAGCGGGATCACAAATTTCCCGCGCCCTCGGTGCGTCCCTCGCTGGTGCTGATTGCCTATGGCATCGATGGGGCGGCCGCGGAGCGGACTGCAACAGAAGGGGTGGCCATCAAAACGGTGGCCGACAATCGATGGGGCCGGTGCGACATCAAATCCGTGGCCCTGCTCGCCAATGTGCTGGCCAAACAGGCGGCCCGCGAGGCCTTGGCCTTTGAGGCCTGGTTCGTTGACCAAGACGGGCTCATCGTTGAGGGCGCATCGACAAGCGCGTGGATTGTCACCGAGGGGGGCGTGTTAAAGACCCGGTTTCTCGATACCGCGATCTTGCCCGGATGCACCCGCGCAAGGCTCATCGATATTGCCCAAAAAGCCGGCTACCGCGTTGAAGAACAGGCCTTTTCTGTAGCGGAGGCGCAAAACGCTAAGGAGGCCTTCCTAACCGCGGCCTCGGCGTTTGTGACGCCCGTGGTCACGGTGGATGGTCATGCCGTTGGGGATGGGCGGCCTGGCGCGATTGCCCAGGAATTGCGGGCACTTTACCGCAAGGCCGCTTAACCTTAGGTCGGCATTACGCACTTGCAGCAAATCTGCGAAGGTATATCTTCCATTGGGCTGGCAGGCGACATGCCGCGGCAATTTGTGCTGTCCTGACAAGCCCTTGCAGGTAGCACCCTTACTACTAAACGGCGGCCTACGGACCGTTGGAACCGAAAAAACAAGATAAGGATCGCACCTGTGTCGTCCGAAAAATCCGCGAACCTTCAGGACACGTTCCTGAATTACGTCCGAAAAAGCAAAACGCCTCTCACGATTTTCCTTGTGAACGGGGTCAAGCTGCAGGGCGTCATCACCTGGTTCGATAACTTCTGTGTGCTTCTGCGGCGTGACGGGCACTCCCAGCTCGTTTACAAACATGCCATCTCGACCATCATGCCGGGGGGTCCGGTTCAATTGTTTGAGCCCGAAACCCAGAACGAAGACGTTGGATAGGCAGAAAAGGGCAGGCCGGCCCTGACGGATTTACCCTTCCAGTCGACGATCGCGGGGAGCGCTCCCGTGACGGAACCTGCCCATCGCGATGCGAATCGGGCAGGCATCCTCTTGCCTATAGTGACCCGAAGCCGCTCGGACGGGCCGCTGCTGCGCGATCCGGACAACCGCCTCCAAGAGACGGGGCGGCTGGCCGAGGCCCTCGATCTTTCCGTCGGCGAGAGCGCTTGGGTCACCGTGCGCGCCGTAAGACCGGCAACCTTCCTTGGCCCCGGTGTCGTCGAGGCTTGGCGCGACCTCATTGAGGCGCACGGGCTCGGGATCATGATTGTCGATACGGCCCTCACCGGAATCCAGCAGCGCAATCTTGAAACCGCGTGGCAGGTAAAGGTGGTCGACCGAACGGGGCTGATTTTAGAGATCTTCGCCGATCGGGCTCGCACCCGGGAAGGCCGCTTGCAAGTCGACCTCGCCCAGTTCACCTACCTAAAAAGCCGGCTTGTGCGCACCTGGACCCACCTGGAGCGCCAGCGCGGGGGGCTTGGGACCGTCGGCGGCCCAGGGGAAACCCAGATCGAATCCGATCGGCGCCAAATCCGCGAGCGCATCCGGCAGCTTGAAAAAGCCCTAGCGACTGTGACGCGCACCCGGCGTATCCAGCGGGCCCAACGGCGCAAGCAACGCATGCCGATCATTGCCCTCGTGGGCTACACCAATGCGGGCAAATCGACGTTGTTCAATCGGTTGGTGTCCGCCGATGTGGTCGCCCAGGACCTGCTCTTTGCGACCCTCGATCCCACCTTGCGCCGCCGCCGCCTGCCCGGGGGCACAAAGGCGGTGTTTTCCGATACGGTGGGCTTCATTTCAGACCTGCCAACCGACCTTGTGAGCGCCTTTCGGGCGACCTTGGAGGAGGTCAGTGAAGCTGATGTCATCCTCCATGTGCGCGATCTTGTGAGTGCCTCATGGCAGGCGGAAAAAGCCGATGTGCTTGAGGTGCTAGAAAGCTTGTCGGTCAGCGTCGAAACCACGCCGATTTTGGAAGTTTGGAATAAATGGGACGCTGTCTCAGCCGGCGAGCGCGGGCGCTGGGCCGGTGCCGCGGCCAAGGCCGGTGCGGCCATCGTTTCTGCACAAACGGGCGAGGGGATCGATGGGTTAATCGCGGCCATTGAGGCGGCGCTGCAACCGCGGCTTACCGTTCGACGGCTGGCACTTCATGCGGGCGAGGGGGAGGCGATTGCCGCGCTCCACCAGCTTGGCACGGTGCACTCAATCGCCGAGAACGAGGCGGTCGAGGGGGGACTTTTGATTGAGGCGACGTTATCGCCGGCCGCGTGGGCCGACTTCGATGATCGGTTTGCAGCCTCGTCTGCAGCGTCAGGGGCGGCCGGCGCGGACGACCATGCCGATGAGGCGGAGACGCCAACGTGATTGACCGAACTTTATCCGAAGCGGTGCTTACCAGTCTGCGTGGTGTCGCCGAGAGCCTTGTGCGCCCGCGCTTCCGGGCTCTGCGATCTGATGAGGTTTTCGACAAAGGGGGGGATGATCCGGTCACCGTCGCCGACCGGGAGGCCGAGCGGGCGCTTGCCGAGGCGCTGGTGCCCTTGATCTCGGGCTGCACGGTTGTGGGCGAGGAGATGACCCATGCCGATCCGAGCCTGTTGCGCCGGCTCAAAGAACCGGCCCCGGTTTGGATCCTCGACCCAATTGATGGGACACGAAGTTTCATTAAGGGCAAAGACAATTACTGCATGATCGTCGCGCTCATGCAGGGCGGCGTAACCCGAGGGGCGTGGATTTTCGCACCGGAATACGATGAGGCGTATACGGCGGTCTTGGGTGAGGGTGCCTTTTTAAATGGCGAGCCTTTACCGCTACGAAGCGAGCAAGACACGGATGATCCGTTTACGATCGCGGCCGATCCGGGCTTGATGAGCGAGGAAGCCCGCTCCGTGCTCGGCACGCGCTTTGATAGGCCCTTCGAGCGCGTGGGTTTGTTCAGCGCCGGTCTCGTTTATTGCAATGTCGCGCGCGGCCGCCTTGCCGGAACCTTCTTCAGATCCTGCAAGCCCTGGGACCATGCGGCCGGGTGCCTGCTGGTTGCCGAGGCGGGCGGCGGGTCTGTCTATCTCGACGGGACCGCCTATGATCCCGTCGCGGATCGAAAAGGTATTTTAACGCTGGGCGCTCCGCTAGAGGCGCGCGAGGTCGCGTCTTTGCTGCAGCCGCTTGAGGCCGAGCGGATCCGGCGCAAAGCAGCGTCCCAAAATTCCTAAGGTTTGGGCTCGGTTGACTTGGCCTGTTGCCAAAGCGCTTCCATCTCCTCGAGGCTCGCAGCCTCCAGAGTGTCGCCCCGCGCGGTGAGGGCCGCCTCGATGAACCGGAACCGCCTGTCGAATTTGCGATTTGTGCGGCGCAACGCCTCTTCCGGGTCAAGTCCATGATGGCGCGCGAAATTCACCAGCACAAAGAGCACATCGCCCAGCTCGTCGAGGGCGGCCTCACGGGCCTTGCCGTCGGAGGTCGTCGCATCGAGTGCCTCTGCCAGCTCATCAAGCTCTTCCGTCAGCTTACCGAGGATTGGCTCAGGCCGGTCCCAATCAAAACCCACCCGGGCCGCCCGTTTTTGCAGCTTGAGCGCCCGGGTGAGCGCAGGGAGCGCCGGCGCAATCCCGTCAAGGACCGAAACCGGGGCATCGCCTGCTTTCGCCGCCCGCTCTGCCTCCTTTTGCGCTTCCCAGGCGAGGGTTTGACCGGCCGCGTCCCGGGTCTCGCTGCCATAGACATGGGGGTGACGGCGGATCATTTTTTCCACCACGGCTTCAACCACATCGGCGAAGGAAAAGTGCCGGGCCTCGGTGGCGATTTGGGCGTGATACACAACCTGCAACAGCAGGTCGCCCAGCTCATCCCGGAGGTCGTCCGTATCCTCCCGCGCAATCGCATCGGCCACTTCGTAGGCTTCTTCGATGGTGTAGGGGGCAATGGTTTGGAAGGTCTGCTGAAGGTCCCAAGGGCAGCCGCCGTCCCGATCACGCAAATCGGCCATGATCGCGAGAAGCGCGTCGATTGAGCGGCGTGACGTTGGGGGCGTTTTCATGGGTCGGCCTCAGTACCGTAAGAGCGTATTGGGGGCGAAGCATAAGCAGAAAATTCATTGCCCTGGCTATTTCGGTCTTGCACAGCAAACACGACCTGCAAAAACTGGATACCGGCGCGGGGCGCTCTACCAAATGAACGCCGCAGATACCATGAAACCAATGGGTAACACGAAGCCAATGGGTAAGAAGACCAGGACGTCAGATTGGGCGAAGCATGATGCGATGAGCGATGAGGACAAGCGTTTAGCTGCTTTGTCCGATCCTGATGCGCACCCTATGTCGGATGAGGCCATGCAGCGGATGCAAAGGACGCCCCAGGCGAAGATCATCCGCAGAGCACTGAGATTGACCCAAGAGGAATTCGCCGCGCAGTTTCAGATTTCGATCGGTACGCTTCGCGATTGGGAGCAAAATCGCTACGAGCCGGATGGTGCTGCTAAAGCCTATTTGAAGGTGATCGCCAAAGACCCCGACGCAGTGCGACGGGCCTTGGAACAGGCCTAAGGAAAGGCCCAAACTGGCAAGCCGACCTGGTTGAGGCGAGAGGCATTCAGAACTCTTGGTTCGCTTGGGCGGACCGCAGCGACCGTCAATTCCGGCGGCTTAGCGGACGCCCTTAAGGCGTATAATATACATTATGGCAATTAAGACTGTGGCCGCTGGTTTGCGGGCGCCCGGGCAACCCGCGCCCTGCGCAAACCGCTGAAAACCCCCAATCACACAACCGACCTCCCCTTAGACGTGTAACGAAATTGGCGGGGCGTTTCACCGGAAATTAAGACTAACTCGGCCAAGGTCGCGCAATCGGAAATTTCGCTCGACGCCGCTGAGAAAGGCCGCCCCATGCTTCGCTCGCTCCGTGTTCAGATCCTTGCACTTGCCCTCGTGCCGACGCTGTTCCTGACCGTCAAGGCCGGTATGGAACTGCACTACAAATGGAATATGCACAAAGAATATGAAAAATTGATGCCGATCACTAAGGTCAGCACGGCCATGAG
>JBCDJA010000119.1:0-7049 GCA_038748465.1 Pseudomonadota bacterium | reverse complement strand
CCGCGCATCGAAGGCAAATATCCGGTCGTTGTCAGTGCGGAAACCGAGGCGAGATAAGCCTCGCTAAAGCTGGTGCCAACGCCATCGGCGCGAAGCAGCACCGGCAGGCTCGCAAAGGCCGGCAAGACGATCCACGTCAAAAGCGCCAGGGCCAAGACAGAGCGGGAAGAGACCCGCGCTTCCATGCCGCCAAGCCCGGCCACAAGCGCGCCCCCCACAAACAAGGTGACCGCGCCACCGAACACGAAGGCCCCGGCGGCTGCACCGTCCGATAGGCCGATCGCCGATAACGCAGCAAGGCCCATCAAGCCGCCAAGCACACAGAGCAGCGCGCCGAGGCTTTGTCCGCAGCCAGAAAGAAGCGCGGATTGCCGGTCGACCCCCGGCGCCCGTTCGCTTTGGACGCGCCTAGAAGTATTCAAGGCTTACCCGGAACATTTGCTCAACTTTTGACACGGCCTCCCGCAAGGCAAAAACCGTAACGCGGTCATTGGCTTCAATGCGCATATCACCATCTGGGATCAACACCTCGCCGTCGCGATAGACCGCGCCGAGCCTCAAGCCGTCAGGCAGATTGACCTCGCGCAACGGCACACCAACCAAGGGCGAGGTTTTGAGGGCCTCTGCCTCGATCGCTTCGGCCAATCCGTTGCGCACGGAATGGAGGGCCTTGATCCGCCCTCGCCTCACATTTTGCAAAATGGTCGACACGGTGGTGGCACGCGGGTCGATAAAGGCGTCAATGCCGAGCGGGCGCATCAGCTCAGCATAGGTTCGGTCGTTGATCAGCGAGACAGACCGTCTGGCACCCTCCTTTTTTGCCAGCACGCAGGAAAGAATATTGACCTGGTCCTGATTGGTCAGCGCAACAATCGTTTCGGTGTCGGCGATGCCCGCCTCACGCAGCAGCGCCTGATCGAGCCCCGATCCGTGCAGAACAACCGTTCTCGACAGGTGTTCGGCCGCCGCCTCGGCGCGGTCCTTGTCGCTCTCGATGACCTTCACATTGACTTTGAGATGCCATTTCTCAAGCTCGCGGGCGACGAACCGGCCGATATTCCCGCCCCCTAGCAACACAACCCGCCGCGCCTCCCGCTCGTCATGGCCCAGGATATCGAGGGTGCGGCTGACATGGCCCTTGTCGGCAATAAAGTAGGCCTCATCGCCGGCCATGAGCTGATCATCGCTCTGGGGCACCAGCATGTGCTCTTGGCGCCAAAGCCCAACAATGCGGGCTTTGAGATCGGGGAACAGCTCCGACAATTGATAGATTGGGGTGTTTATGACGGGGCAGGTCTCCTCGATTTGAACGCCAACAAATTGGATGTTCCCATCGGCAAAACTCGTGACCTCAAACGCACCTGGCAGGGCCAAACGGCTCAACACCGCGTTGGCCACCTCAAGTTCCGGCGAGATGATCACATCGATCGGTAAATTGCTGCGGCTGAAGAGGTCTTGGTACTCAGGGCTCAAATAGGATTGGGCGCGCACCCGGGCGATCTTGGTGGGAATATTGAACAAGGCATGGGCGACCTGGCAGGCCACCATGTTCACCTCATCGGAAAACGTGACCGCGATGAGCATATCCGCCTGGCGTGCGCCGGCATCGGCCAGCACATCAGGAAAAGCCCCATGGCCAACAATTCCGCGTACATCGAGCTTTTCGGTGATGGATTGAACGAACTCGACGGATTGGTCGACGACCGTCACATCGGCCCGCTCCGCCGCGAGGCGGGCCGCGATGCCAAAGCCAACCCGGCCCGCACCACAAATGATGACCTTCATGGATCGTCTCTTTCAGACCGTCTGCCGTCCAGGGTTCGCGAACTAAACCGGTTCGCTCAGGCAGTAAACTCCGGGCCACGGGCCGATGTCACGCCCAACGACTTGAGCTTGCGGTGTAAGGCCGACCGCTCCATGCCGATAAAGGCAGCGGTGCGGGAAATATTGCCGCCGAAGCGGTTGATCTGAGCCATCAAATATTCCCGCTCAAACATTTCCCGCGCCTCACGAAGGGGCAAGGAGATTACGTGCTCCTGGCGCTGCCCAGAGGGAACGACGGGCGCTGAAGAGCCGATGTCCCCGGGCAGCAGGTCGGCGGAAATTTCACTCACCTCGTCATTTGCGAGGATGAGGAGGCGCTCAATGTTGTTGCGCAGCTGACGGACATTGCCGGGCCAATCGTGGGCCTGAAGGGCAGCCAAAGCATCCTCGCCGATCTTGCGCCGCGCCATCCCGGAAGCCGCGCATAGCCGGTCGAGAAAATGATCGACAAGCCCGGGAATGTCCTCCCGCCGCTCAGCCAAGGACGGCACTTTGATCGGCACCACATTGAGACGGTGGAAGAGATCTTCCCGGAAGCGTCCGTCGGCGATCTCGGCGCGCAGATCGCGGCTCGTTGAGGAAATCACCCGCACATCGACCGACACCCGCTGACTGCCCCCAACCCGTTGGAAGGTTTGATCGACCAAAACCCGAAGGATCTTGCCCTGGGTCTCGAGGGGCATGTCCGCCACCTCATCGAGAAACAAGGTGCCCCCATGGGCCTGCTCAAACACGCCGATGCGGCGAGCCGTGCCCTCGCCCTCTTCCGCGCCGAACAGCTCCAGCTCCATCCGGTCGGGCGCGATGCTGGCGGCGTTGATCGCGACGAAGGAATTCTCCTTGCGGCGGGAATTTAAATGGATCTGCCGCCCGACCACTTCTTTCCCGGCGCCGGGGGGCCCTGCAATCAAGATCCGGCTATTGGACGGGGCCACTTTCGTAATGGTTTGGCGCAATTGATTGACCGCAGAACTCCGGCCGATCAGTTCCGCCTCTTCACCGACCCTGAGACGCAATTCCTCATTTTCACGGCGCAAGCGATTTGATTCCAGCGCTCTCTCAACAGCGAGGATTAACCGGTCTGACTTAAAAGGCTTTTCGACGAAGTCATAAGCCCCTTTACGGATCGCTGAGACCGCTGTCTCGATGTTGCCATGGCCGGAAATGATGACCACAGGCAGGTGCGGGTCATCGCGCTTCATAACATCAAGCAGCTCAAGGCCATCCAGGCGACTGCCCTGCAACCAAATGTCGAGCACGACGAGGGAAGGCCGGCGCGCTTGCATCTCCGCGAGGGCTGCGTCGCTGTGGCCGGCCGAGCGCACCTCATACCCTTCATCCTGAAGGATCCCCCCGATGAGATCTCGGATATCGTCCTCATCGTCTATTATCAGAATATCCCGCGCCATTTCTTTGATTTCCTTACATTATTCGGCTGCGTTATCGGCCGATTGGCCGAATTGAGCGAGGTCAATATCCGCCGCGTCGCTGAGCCCATCCGCCGGGTTGCCCGCGCCCTTCGAGACCCCAAGACCTTGGGGAAAAACAAGCCGCACCATGGCGCCGCCGCCCTCTCCCGGGGCGTCATCCAGGATCAGCGTCCCTCCGTGCTCCTCAACGACCTTCCTCACAATCGCCAGACCGAGACCGGTGCCTTTTTTTCGGGTCGTCATGTAGGGCTCTGTGAGGCGCTGTCGGTCCGCGCCCTTGGGTAGACCGATGCCATCGTCGGTGACCTCAATCATCACATGAAAGCCAGATGCCGCGAGCCGAACCTTGATTGTTCCGGCGGCCTCATCGCCATCAATTCGTCGTTTCTCATCAATTGCTTCGACAGCGTTCTTAATCAGGTTCGTCAGCGATTGGGCGACCAGCCGGCCATCGCAATGGCTCTGGACCGCCTCGCCTGGCAAGACCAAATCAAACGTGATTCCCGGCTGCGCGACCCGCTGCATAAAGACCGCGTGGCGTACGATGTCCGATAAATCCGTATCGGCCATAACGGGCGCCGGCATCCGCGCAAAGGAGGAGAACTCATCGGCCATCCGGCCGATATCATTGACCTGGCGGATAATGGTTTCCGTGCATTGTTCGAAAATATCGGGATCTGTTTGAATTTCTTTGAGATATTTTCTTCGCAGACGCTCTGCCGACAACTGGATTGGTGTCAGCGGATTTTTAATTTCATGGGCAATCCGGCGGGCCACATCAGCCCATGCGGTGTTGCGCTGGGCGGTCACCAGCTCCGTGATGTCATCGATTGTAACTACGTAGC
This sequence comes from Pseudomonadota bacterium, assembly GCA_038748465.1. Taxonomy (GTDB): domain Bacteria; phylum Pseudomonadota; class Alphaproteobacteria; order M2410; family M2410; genus JBCDJA01. The sequence goes on along the minus strand of JBCDJA010000119.1, from coordinate 2,950 downwards.
CGCGCCGCTCATCGGTGCTGGCCTCTCGGGTGATGCGAACCGTGAGGTTGGTGACAGTTCCATCACGATCGAGATCGATTTGGCGGGCGACCACGGTGTCTTGGCGCCGGCCTTCAGCAGCAATCGCCTCATCGACAAGGGGCGCCAAAGCCGGGACGATCGCCCCCAAGGGCTCGCCCCATTCGCGCGCGCTGTGCAAGCCAAACAATGTCGCCGCCGAGCGGTTGATCAGGGAGATATGCCCTCGATGGTCAAGGCCGATGACGCCGGCACTGACCCCCGATAGCACCGCCTCGGTGAACCGCCGGCGCTCGTCATATTGGCGGTTCGCCTCAACCAGTTCATCGCGCTGGCTCGAAAGCTCGCTCGTCATCCGATTGAACGTATGACCGAGCGCGGTCAGCTCACCTGACCCCTTGGCGACCTTCACCCGCGCATTGAGATCGCCCTCGCTCACCTGGTCAGCGGCCGAGATAAGGCGGGCAATCGGCGAGACGAGCCGGTCCGCCAACCAAAACCCAACCCAAATCGCGGCGAGCAGCATTAACAAGGCGACGAGCAAAAAGAGGCTTAAAAAGGTGATCTTGATATCGCCCCGGCTGCGTTCAAGCTCGGCATATTGCTCTGACGCCGCAAGCGATTGCTGATGATAATCAAGCACCAGGGGCTGCACCGGTCGGCTCACAAAAAGATAGGCCTCTTTGAAGGCCTCGAGCTTTAAGATGGCTCTGATCTCTCCCGCTCCGCGTGCGTCTTCAGCGGTGCCCTCGCTGATCTCCGGGTTTGAGGCCGGCACCACCTCCTCGCTTTCGAGAAAATGGATCGCACCGTCTTGGGCGGCCTCAAGCGCACTGAGATTCGGCAGTTCAAGGGTGGTGTCGGGGCGGGCAAATGCAGCATAGGCGCGGCCCGACCCATCGAGCACGGCCGAGGCTCCGAGATTGCGTAACAAGGCTTGCCGGCCGACATAGGCGTTAAAGCGCTGACGGTCGGTCTCAGCCCAGGGCGCTGCCTTGTTGAGGTCGTTCGCCATCAAGGTGACATCGAGAATGATGTTGCGTTGATGCTCCCGCAGATAGGCGCCCGCGACCTGCCGAGACGAGGTTACGGCCGTGCGCACCGTTTCTGAGAACCAGGAATCGATCCCGAGATCGAGCACGAAGGTGGAAAACCCCGCGAGCAGGATCGACGGCAAAATGGCAATGAGGGAGAACATCGCCACGAGCCGGGAGTGAATCTGGGCCCCGGCATGGCCGCGCCGTCGGGCCCGGAAAAGCCGCACAATCTGATAGCAAATCAGGAGGGCAAGGGAGGCGGCGATGACGAGATTGATCGCAAGCAGCCAGCCGACGGTTTTAGGCTCGGGACTAAAGGGCGCTGCTTGGGTGAGAACGAGATAGGTGAAAAGGCCGGACAAGATCGCGACCCCGGCAAGCCCAACCGTCACCGCCGCCGATCGCGCACTCGAAAACGCCGTCAACGCGGCACCGATCCGTGCGATTGGTTTGCCCGGCCGAAGCCGCGGCTCCCCTGCCATCGCCCCGGGGGGCGTCGCCGCCTGTGTCTTACTGTCTACACTCATGGCCCGCTGCTGGCAGACACTCCAAATAAAGCGTCAGTATAGCGGCAGATGCGCAACACCCGCAAGCGATTCGTTGCCCTGGTGCATCATGTGTCGCCGTTTGGCGACTCAGTTGCGCCGGCGGAAGAGACCTCAGGCGATGCCCCGCACAACCTCAATGTCCAGCTCGCGGATCTTCTTGCGCAAGGTGTTGCGGTTAAGCCCCAACATTTGCGAAGCCTTGATTTGATTGCCGCGGGTCGCCCTTAGCGACAACGCAATCAGCGGCAGCTCCATTTCGCGCAGCACCCGGTCGTAAAGCCCGGGCGGGGGCAGTTGCTCGCCAAATTCTTCAAAGTGGTGGCGCAGGTGATGCTCGATGGCCTCGGCCAAGGTCTGCGGGTCCTCCCCGGCGCCATTGAGCATCGGCGCGCCGGTCTGAAACCGCGTCTGGGTAAGTTCCTTACTGACGATTTCCTCGCCGATCATGTCCTCTGAATAGAGGGCGGCAAACCGGCGAATGAGGTTTTCAAGTTCGCGCACATTGCCTGGCCAACGATAATCCTTGAGGCGCTCGAGGGCGGCTTTATCGAGGGTCTTGCCCGGCAAGCCTTCGTCTTGAACTTGAGTTAGGAAGTGGCGCACGAGATCGGGGATATCATCGGACCGCTCGCGCAGGGGCGGCAGGCGAACCGGCACCACATTGAGGCGGAAAAACAGATCCTCCCGGAAAAGGCCCTGCTCCACGAGAGCCAAGAGATCTTTGTTGGTCGCCGCGATGATCCGCACATCGGTTTTGATCGAGGACCGACCGCCGACGGTTGAAAACTCGCCCTCCTGCAGAACCCGCAAGAGGCGGGTTTGCGCTTCAAGCGGCATATCGCCGATCTCGTCGAGAAAGAGGGTGCCGCCGGCCGCCTGCTCAAACCGGCCCGTGAGGCGTTGATTGGCGCCGGTGAAGCTGCCCTTCTCATGGCCAAACAATTCGCTTTCGATCAGCTCGCGCGGGATCGCTGCCATGTTCACGGCAATGAAGGGTTTGCCGCGGCGTTTGCCGAAATCATGGAGCGCCCGGGCCACTAATTCTTTGCCGGTGCCGCTCTCCCCACTGATCATCACGGTCAGGTCAGTTTGCATGAGCCGCGCCATGACCCGGTAGATGTCCTGCATCGCCGCCGAGCGGCCAATGAGCGGCATCTTGTCGGATTTTTCCGGCGGCTCCTCCACCTCGGCCGGCAACGTGGCCGGCATCGCCCGCTCTTTGAGCGAGCCCAAGGCACGCCTTACGATGGAGACAAGCTCGTTAAGATCGAAGGGCTTGGGCACATATTCATAAGCGCCCTGCTCGGCTGCATTGACCGCCGTCATGAGGTTGTTTTGAGCGCTCAT
>JBCDJA010000118.1:0-7057 GCA_038748465.1 Pseudomonadota bacterium | reverse complement strand
TCGACGACACCATAGACTTTGTGCCCTTGGGGATCGCCGTCTTGGCGGTGTCTGATACGCGCAGCCTTGCCGACGATAAATCCGGGCTAACCCTCGCTGAACGCCTAGAAGGGGCGGGACATATCTTGACACACAGACAGATTGTCAAAGATGACGCCCCGGCGATCCGCGACCGGGTGCTTGCCTTCATTGCCGACGAGGCAACGGATGTCGTCCTCACCACCGGGGGCACGGGATTTACCGGCCGAGATGTGACGCCCGAAGCCGTCCGTCCCCTTTTTGACAAAGAGATCGATGGCTTCTCGGCCATCTTTCATCAGATATCCTTTCAACAAATCGGCACCTCGACCTTGCAATCAAGAGCCTGTGCGGGCCTTAGCGGACGGACACTGATTTTTGTGCTCCCGGGCTCCAGCGGGGCCTGCAAGGACGCCTGGGACGGCATTTTGCGCTTCCAGCTCGATAGCCGGCACAGGCCCTGCAATTTCGTGGAAATCAGGGACCGTTTCTTGGAGGGCGCCGGTTAGCCCACGCGCCTCAGATAGGCCTTATAGTCAGCCCCCGTATCGACATCGGCCAGGGTTTCGAGCCGGGCCGCCCTTGTGCCAAAGGGCATGTTGGCCAGGGTATCGTCTAAGGTGTATGCACTCGACCAACGGACACCCTCAAACAAGCGAAGTACGGCAGGGGAGCGGCGCTGGCCGATAAGGTAATAGCCTCCATCTGCAGCCGGGCCGAAGACGACGGGCTGATTGCCGAGTTCTTTGAAGGCCTGTGCCACGTGGCTCGCCTTAAGCTCGGGACAATCCGTCCCCACGATGATCACCGGCCCAGGGGGCAGGCGATCAAAAACAGATTGCATGCGCGCGCCAAGATTTCCACGTCCCTGCGGGATCAATGCAAGGCCCGTTACATCAGGAAATAACCTCCGTATGGGATCAATTGTATGATCGGGGGTGACGGCAAGGATCGTCTGCCAAGGCGCGTCGGCCGCCAGCCGGCGCACGGTTTTTGCCACCTGATCGCGGTAAAAGCGTTGGGCCTCCACCGGCCCGATATCGGCCGCAAGGCGGGTTTTGGCGCGGCCTATATGCGGCGCCTTGGCGAAGATTACCAAGCGGGGGCGCCGGCCGCTCATCGGTATCCGTACCATCTGGCAAGCCTTTCAGGGGCAACGCCTGCGAAATAAAGACCGAGCAAGGCGATGTTGCGCAGGGGACGGAAAATATAACCTCCTCGGCGATACCGCTCTGCACTCGTCACCGCCTTTGCCGGCAATAGATGCATCCCCCGCCATCCGATTCGGCGCACGAGGTCTACATCCTCCATGAGCGGCAGCGGGCGAAACCCGCCAAGGGCGTCGTAATGCTCGCGGGAGATGAGCAGCCCCTGGTCCCCATAGGGCAGGCGCAAGGCCCAACAGCGCAGCCGCACAATAAGGCTCAGCCACCCCGCGCCCAGCCCCTTCGCATCGAGGGCAAATTGAAACGCCGCAGCCTGCCGACAGGCAGCCTGCCTTGAGATGAAGTGCGTAACCGCTCCGATCCAGCCTTCGGCCAACACCGTGTCAGCGTGCAGAAACAACAGCCAATCGGCGCGCGCCTCCGCCGCCCCAAGGGCAAGCTGACGCCCCCTGCCCCGCTCTGCGGCAACCACGCGCGCGCCCGTCTCTTCGGCGATCGTGCAGGTGAGATCGCTCGAGCCGCCATCGACGATCACAACCTCTTTTACAAGCCCCTCGACAGCGCCGTCAAAGAGGCTCGCCAGCGTGGCGGGCAATCCCGCCTGGGCATTGAGGGTTGGGATGATGACCGAGATCGACGCCACAAAAACTCTCCCCCGACGGCTTGCGTGAACCGCCTCATTTGGTACGCTGCCAGCATGAACAAAAAGAGAACATTATATGCCCAGGCCCTGGACCCCGAGCCGACGCTGCCCCCATCGGGCATTCGAGGACGCGGGGCGGTGAGCAATGCCTCGGGCCGGTTCGAGCCCCACGCCCATGTGCTCGTCGATGACGGCTGGGGCAGTCTTGAGACGCCGGCCGCCCAGCGCCGCACCACCGTCACCGTTGAAGCCGCGAAATCGATTATCGCCCGCAACGCGTCACCTGACCTGTCGTTCGACCGCTCGGTCAATCCTTATCGCGGATGCGAGCACGGATGTGTGTATTGTTTTGCCCGGCCGACCCATGCCTTCCAGGGCTTATCGCCGGGTCTTGATTTCGAAACGCAGCTCTTTGCCAAACCCAATGCGGCGGCCCTCCTGGAGCGGGAATTGCGCGCGCCGAGCTATACCCCGCGGGTGCTGGCGATGGGCACCAACACCGACCCCTACCAACCGATCGAGCGGGACTGGGCGATCACCCGCCAAGTGGTGGAGGTGCTGTGGGCTTACCGTCACCCGCTGGCGATTGTCACCAAGGGCGCTCTCGTTACCCGCGACATCGACATCCTCGGCCCGATGGCCGAGCGGGGCCTGGCCAAGGTTGCCTTTTCGATCACCACCCTCGACCGTACCCTTGCACGCGCCATGGAGCCCCGCGCCGCAAGCCCCGAACGCCGGCTGGAGGCGATCGCTGCGTTGACCGAGGCCGGCATCCCGACAAGCGTCATGGTCGCGCCGGTCATCCCTGGTCTGAACGACCACGAGATTGAAGCGATCTTAAAGCGGGCGGCCATGGCCGGGGCCCATGGCGCCAATTACGTCATGCTGCGCTTGCCGCTCGAGATCAAAGATCTGTTTCGCGAATGGCTCGACACCCACGTGCCGGACCGCGCCCTGCGGGTCATGAGCCTTGTGCGACAGATGCGTGGCGGCAAGGAATACGACGCAGACTGGATGACCCGGCAGACGGGTACGGGGCCGATCGCGGCGATGATCGCGCGCCGGATAAAGCTCGCCAGCCGCCGGCTGGGCCTTGACCGCCCGCCCGTCGTGCTCGATTGCAGCCAATTCCGCCCGCCGCCGCGTGCCGGCGATCAGCTGGCCCTGTTATAGCCCGAAGAATCGAGCAAGCCTGCACATCGTGGTCAGCGCGCCCTGCGCCCTAACGAGAGAGAGAGTGAGAGATCGGGTGAGCGCAATTGCCCAAAAGGGCGCCCAACACGCCGCCCAAACGGGTGCCGGCCGGCATATTGCCGGCGTGGATGAGGCCGGACGCGGGCCCTGGGCCGGACCGGTCTTCGCCGCGGCGGTTATCCTCGATCCCGATCGGCCCATTTCCGGCCTCGCGGACTCAAAAAAGCTCAGTGCCGCCCGGCGCGATGCGCTCTATGGACGCGTGACCGCCGAGGCCCACGCCTGGTCAATTGCCACCGCCGATGTGGAGGAGATCGACCGGCTCAACATCTATCACGCAACGCTTCTTGCCATGCAGCGGGCGATCGCCGGGCTGGCAACCGCGCCAGACCTTGCGCTCATCGACGGGAACGCGGCCCCAGCGCTTGCCTGCCCGACCCGCACGATTGTCAAAGGAGATGCGCTGGAGCCTGCCATCTCTGCTGCCTCAATTTTGGCAAAGGTCGCCCGCGACCGGCTCATGGCCGAGCTTGACCGCCAGCATCCGGGCTTTGGGTGGGCGCGCAATAAGGGATATGGCACGGCCGAGCACGCAGCGGGGCTGAAAACCCTTGGGGTGACGGCCCATCATCGGCGCAGTTTCCGGCCTGTCGCAGCCTGCCTGGGCGATCAGCAACCGCAAAAATAGGTTGACCACGGACTCAAAGCTTGATTCTGATTCGCAGCGTGAGCGGAAAGATGAGTTGAAGCAAGACGAGGCCGGGCGTGAGCGAGACCCTCAAACGACCGAAGAAACGCAAGCTGAAGCCGGCTGCCGGCACCCTGCCGGTTGACAGGGTGCTGACGGGTGACTGCGTTGAGGCAATGGCAGCTCTCCCCCCCAAATCGATCGATCTCATCTTCGCCGATCCGCCTTATAATCTCCAGCTCACCAACGATCTTGTACGGCCCAACAACACCCTTGTCGATGGCGTTCATCAGGCTTGGGACAAATTCGACTCCTTTGCCGGTTACGATGCCTTTACGCGTGCGTGGCTCGGCCAAGCAAAACGCATTTTAAAGCCCCATGGCGCGTTATGGGTGATCGGCTCGTACCACAATATTTTCCGCGTCGGCGCAACGTTGCAGGACCTTGGGTTTTGGATCCTCAATGATATCGTTTGGCGCAAAACCAATCCCATGCCGAATTTCAGGGGACGGCGGTTTACCAATGCGCACGAAACACTGATTTGGGCCGTGTGCGATGCATCGGTTAAAAAATACACGTTTCACTATGAGGCCATGAAAAGCCTTAATGAGGGACTGCAAATGCGGTCCGATTGGTCATTGCCCCTGTGCACCGGCGGGGAACGGCTCAAAGATGCTTCTGGCGCGAAGGCCCATCCGACACAGAAACCCGAGGCGCTTTTAAGCCGGCTGTTACTCGCAACCTCCAATGAGGGCGATGTGGTGCTGGATCCCTTTTTTGGAACCGGCACGACGGGTGTAGCGGCCAAGAAACTCAGGCGGCGTTATATTGGCATTGAGCGGGATGCTGGCTATGCGCAGCTTGCAGAGCAACGCCTTGCCCTGACCAAGCCCTTGCCGGCCGAGACGCTTCATCTCACTCCCTCGCGCCGGGCCGAGCCGCGCGTGCCCTTCGGCACGTTATTGGAGCGGGGAATGATCAAACCGGGCGAAACCCTTGTTTGTCCGCGTGGGGAACGCAGGGCGAAAGTGCGCGCCGATGGGAGCCTTGTCGCCGACGGGGCCACCGGCTCCATCCATCGCATTGGCGCCTTCGTGCAGAACGCCGAGGCGTGCAATGGCTGGACGTTTTGGTCGGTGGAGCGCAAAGGGCGCCCGGTTCCCATCGATACGTTTCGTCAGGAAATTCGGCGCGAAATGCGCGGCGGGAACGCAACTCTTTAATTCCCCCCCTTGCGCTTAGCGCCCCTTTGCGCTCAGTGCCCGCCTTGCACTCAGCGCCCTATTGCGCTCAAGGCCCGCCTTGCGCCGCGTGTCCTGAAGCGTTATCGCGCGGCCGCCCGCGGCGCTTTTGTGGCTGGCGGGCCCCCCTCTGATCGGCGCTCGCTCGGCCGCGTCTCAAACAGCGGCCCTGGTGCAGCCATTGCAAGTTTGGCAACTTTCTTCATCAGTGTCGGGAAGGCCTTGCCCTCAAAATCGTCCGGATGCAGAAAACGCCCGGCGAGCCGCTGCGCCTTAGGCACTTCCGCCGTCACGATTTTCAATTCCAGATGAAAATGCGTGAAGGTGTGCCGCGCAAGGCCCGGCAGCAGGTCCCACCGGGCAGAAAACGGCGCGGACGCACGCACCGAAGACGCAGCAAAGGCGCGCTCCGGGGGGGCTTCCTGCCAATCGCTTGACGGAAACTCCAGCATACCCCCAAGCAGGCCTTTTTCAGGCCGCCGACGAACGAGCACACGGCCTTGGCCATCCGTCACCCAATAAACGACACCACGGCGGATGGGTTTTGCTTTTTTGCGCACTTTTGCCGGCAATGTATCGGTCAATCCTTGCCGGTTTGCAAGGCAGCCATCCTCCCACGGACAGATCGTGCAAGAGGGGTTTTTTGGCGTACACACTGTCGCTCCAAGGTCCATCATGGCCTGGGCGAAATCGCCTGGTCTGTCCGCTGGCACGAGGGGCGCCACCAGAGCGGGGATCTGTTTTTTCGCGAGCGGAAACGGCTCATCGATCGCAAAGACCCGCGCCGTAACCCGCTCCACATTGCCATCGACCACTGCAACAGCCTCGTTAAAGGCGATTGCGGCGATGGCGGCCGAGGTATAGGCGCCGATGCCTGGGAGCGCACGTAACCCAGCGGCGGTCTGCGGAAAGCGCCCGCCATGCTCGCTTGCAACAACCTTTGCGCAGGCGGCGAGATTGCGTGCCCGGCTGTAATAGCCAAGGCCCGCCCACGCCTCGAGCACCGCATCGAGGGGCGCTGCCGCCAGATCGTCCAGGGTCGGCCAGCACTCGAGAAACGAGTGGAAATAAGGGCCAACTGTCTTTACGGTTGTTTGTTGAAGCATAATCTCGCTCAGCCAAACCCGATAGGGATCGGCCGGCTGGCCGGGTGCCGCGCGCCAGGGAAGATCGCGCCGGTGTGCGTCATACCAGCTGAGGAGCGTATCAGCGCCTGGTCCGAAGGGGGTTTTAGATGAATTGTCCGTCATACCCCATGTCCCGTCCACGTTTTGACAGCGCGCCTGTCGGTACTGTGCTACCCTCACCAAATTGGTGGGGTTGTCGATCGCGGTTGTACAAGCCGATTGGCCTATCGGGGCCACGTAGCCCATTAGGGCGGCCTCGCCCACCGGAAGCGAGCGCATTTGCGGTGGGCCTGTTGGGAGCGATCCGATGACGACGCAAAAACGCGCCGTACCGCCCAAGCGCCGAGCCGCCCCGACCCCAAAGCGCCGGGGCCGCCCCCATTCTGTGGCACGTCTGACACCAAAAATCATGCGTCCCAGCCTTGCGCGATTCGGGATGGGTGGAGCTGATTTGCTCACCGAATGGGAGGCGATTGTCGGCCCCCAGCTCGCCAAACTGACCCTGCCCCTGAGGCTCAAACGCGCGCGCCGCCAGGCCGCCGCTGAGGCCGATGCCGCCCAGAGCGCTGATGCCACCTTGGTGCTGCGCGCCTCCGGTGCGGCCGCGACCCAAATCGGCCACGAGGCGCCGGAGATCATCGATCGGATCAACCGCCATTTCGGCTATGCGGCGGTAACCGCCCTTGCCTTCGAGCATGGAGCCCCCGTCGGCCCGCCATCCCGCCGTCGAGGGCGCCCTCTTGGACACGGGTCCCTTGGCCCCGCTCCTGACAACCCAGTGCCCCACGCCGTCAAAGCGGCGGTCCAAAAAGCGGTGGGCGATGTGGAAGATGAAGACCTGCGCGAGGCGTTAGAGCGGCTCGGCGAGGCAGTATGGGCGCGCCAATCGTCGGCCTAGCGGCTACACTCAAGCAGCGCTCCCGTGCCCCTCGCACCAGGCTAAGCAGACTGAGGATCCGGGCATGCACCCTCACAGCCGC
>JBCDJA010000117.1:0-7144 GCA_038748465.1 Pseudomonadota bacterium | reverse complement strand
CAACGGCAAAGCGCTGGCGCCTCCCTCTCCCGAGCCCTACGACATGAATTCCTGCGCCGCCGAGCTTAATGAGCTGTCGCGCTATGCCGACAACGCCGAACTGATGCTCAACAACGCCGCGGACCATGCCTCCCATCTTGAGCCGGGCCCAAGCCCCGTGCGCATCTGGCCACACCATTTCGACACCGCGATCTACATTCAATTGACTACGTCAACAGCCGAGGACGCGCCGGGTATTGGGGCGGGCCTTGCGGTACCAGATGCTCTTTACGGGGAGTTTTATTTCTACACCTATCCCTGGCCTCGCCGGGAGATTGCCGGCTTGCCGCCCCTGACATGCAGCGGTCACTATCAACGGGATGGGTTCTTCGGCGCGTCCTTGCCGATGAGCCTGGTGATTGAGCAAGACGATCAAAAAGCGTGCGTTATGACATTCTTTGAGCAAACGATTGAGGTGTTTCTAGGCGCCCTACGGTGAGGGTCTCGCACACCGCCTCGGGCAGGTCAGGCCCCCACTCCCCGGTCCCATCCGGGCGAGGACGCCGCGGGCCTAAAGCCCTTGCAGCACCCTCGCTGATCTGGAACAGTTCCAAAATCATCGGAGCTTGGGCCCCTCGCGCGCGCCCGGGCCAGGAATTGCTTGGATTTCAGAGGGTTTCGTCAAATTTTCATTTGCAAGGCTAAAGTTTTTATGGTGCTTGGGCCCACGGGGTGCCTGTCTAGCGGCAGAATTAACATCGGTCGGACGTGGCACACGGGCAGTTCATGACACATGTCTGCCAGTAGAAATGAGTGGGCGCGTCCCATCGATATAGAAAGGCTGTTCCTAAAACGGGTTGAGAAGACGACACCGCGCGGTTTGCCCTCGCCCAAGCTGGGCTGGCTCTTAGGCGGTGAAAACGGACGACAAGGCGGCGCTGCTCGATCAGCGCACAGGGTTAGGCAAAAACCACCTCTGGCCTTTGTCCGTAGTTCTCACGGGACGCCCCGGAGGTGCCCGATCAACCCCCCGGAACCGACGACGAAAGACCTCCCCTTGATAACTCTCATCAACGCCACGCTCGGCGGGTCATGGTTCAAAGACCCGGCTACCGCTATGCAAGCACCCGAGCTCACCGCCTCGAGCTATGCTCTGCTTAGCCGTGTCAGGCTGGCGCCCGGTTCACCCCTCCCCGTTTACCCAATCGATCATCCTAAGGAGCAAAAGCGATGATGAAAGGTGCTGTGAAGTGGTTCAACGCCACAAAAGGATATGGCTTTATTGAGCCAGACGATGGCGGAAAAGATGTGTTCGTTCACATTAGCGCCGTTGAACGCGCTGGGATGCAAACCTTGAATGAAGGCCAGCGCATCAGCTACGAGATCGAGGTTGACCGCAAGCGCGGTAAATCATCTGCGGTTAATCTGCAGGCGGAATAAATCGGCGCTCTGCCGTTTCGAGCTTTTGATGGTGTCGGCCCACTGGCGCCATCACCTGATATGACACGCGTGCCCCACTTGCAGGCCCTCGCGGAGCGGGTTTTTGCCCACCTGGCGCCCCGGCGCGGCGAGGGGTCGGTCGCTCGGTACATTCCGGCACTCGCGGCCATCGATCCGGCGCGCTTTGCCCTTGCGATCGCTCATGTGGACGGCCGGACCGGCATGGCCGGCGACCACGACATCGCGTTTTCGATCCAAAGCGTCTCGAAAGTCTTCACCCTGGCGCTGGCCCTTGAAAAGGCCGGTGTTGAGGTTTGGTCGCGGGTTGGCAGCGAGCCCTCCGGCACGCCGTTTAATTCCATCGTTCAGCTTGAAAAAGAACACGGGATCCCGCGCAACCCCTTTATCAATGCAGGGGCCATCGCGGTTACCGACCTGCTGCTCGCGAGCGAAGGGCCCGATACTGCGATCGCGGCTATTTTGACATTCCTTCAGCGCGCGTCGGCAAGCACCGGGCCTTTCATCGATCAAGAGATCGCGGCATCGGAGGCGGCCACTGGCTCGCGTAACGCCAGCCTCGCGCATTTCATGAAGAGTTTCGGGACGTTATCCTGTGCCGTCGATGACGCCCTGAATGTGTATTTTCATCAGTGTGCCGCCTCCATGACCTGCGGGGAGTTAGTCCGTGCCGGCTTGTTCTTGGCAAATAAGGGCGTCGACCCCCTGACCGGGGAGAGGCTCGTCAGTGAGCAGACGTGTCATACGATATTGTCGTTGATGCTGACCTGCGGCCATTATGACGCCTCCGGAGATTTTGCTCTGCGGGTCGGCATGCCGGGCAAAAGCGGCGTGGGCGGTGGTATTTTGGCCATTATGCCAGGGGTCGCATCGATCGCCGTCTGGTCGCCGGGGCTCAACGCCAATGGCAATTCCCTGGTGGGTACGCTCGCGCTTGAAGCGCTTGCGCAAGAGACCGGTTGGTCGATTTTCCGGTAACGCTTGCAGGGTCCCCGTCGCGCACCGAAGCCTCCGGGACTTAAAACGATGGTTTTTTTTGGTAGCGGAGGAGGGACTTGAACCCCCGACACGCGGATTATGATTCCGCTGCTCTAACCAGCTGAGCTACTCCGCCCCAAAGAACGCCCGGGCCCAAAGAACGCCCGGGCAATGCCACGCGGCTGGGCACGCGCCGGGGCAACGCCGACCCGAGGCCCCCTGTCGGAGGCGTGGTGGTAGGGGAGCTACAAATGCCTGTCAAGACCGCGACAGACGGGCTCTCAGACGGCCCGCCCTGTCCTGCGATCGCGGGTCCGTATTCCCCCACGCGCCAATGACCCGCGCCGGCAATCCCCCACCCGTCACGCTGGCTGGTGCTGCTTTGTCCCCGAGGCTTCAGGCGGTTTTCGGGGTCCGGCGGAAGGGGCGGAATGTGCCCCGCTCGATCCGCCGGCGGTGATAGATGATGAGGCTCACACCAACAATAAGGGGGGCTGACCAGAGGGCCGGTGTGAGGGCCGCTTCAGGCAACAGCCGAACGGCACCGAAAGCAAAGAACGCCGTGTAAACCGAAATGCCTGCACCCACGAGACCCTTAATGTGCTCAAGCAGCCACTCCTTTGGACCCGGCTTCGGCTTGTAGAGAAAATAAAGATTGGTCGCGACGGTCGCAAAGCCCACAAAGGAGATGCCGATCATCAGCACCTGGCCGGCAAGCGCCCCTTGAACGAGACAATTGAGGGCCGCGACACCCAAAAGGCCCTGCAGCGCCACATTGCGCCATTCCCGGTTCTTCTTGTAAGCGCGCTTGTTGCGGATGCACTGGTATCCGTACCAGGCTAAATTCACTGTCAGAATCGCTAGATAGAGCATCATCCAGCCAAAAATGGCGCGGATGCTTTGTGCACTGCCGAAGAGCTCATGGTGGAGGAGATGCGGGTGGGTGCCAATCGGGTCGGCGAGCGTGCACAGGCTGATCAGCACCGCAAAACCGCCCGTCGCCAGCATGGTCTGAATAAAGAGCATCCCGAAGCGGCCATGGGTGGGCCCGCCCTTGCGCCCGCCGACCGGGACCCAGAAGGCCACAAGCCCCACCGACCCTGTGACGATGTGGCAAGCAACGAAAAGATGGAAGAGATCGGCGACTGACATGGAATAGACTATTCCTGATTGCGCCGGCTCTGACCAGCCTTCGTCTTGTCTCCCTGAACGGCCACTCGCACCGACGGCCGCAAAAAACCACAAACAGCCGTGTACTGCCCTCCTCGACCACGCCCCCTCCCCGCTCTCCTTTCGCTTGTGCGCGCCGCCAGCGAGGGCGATGGCAATCTCCTCAATCTCTTGCCGGACTATGCTTATCGTGCGCCGCTCGCCTGGCTCGGTTATTCCCGTCGGTCGATCCTGATTGTCAACGACCCGCCGGAGGTGGCGCGCGTGTTGGCGAACGCCGATGGGCTATTTCCCAAAAGCGATCTGATGGTGGGCGCGCTAGAGCCCTTGGTCGGCGAAAGCATGTTCGTTTCCGAGGGCAAGACCTGGTCTCGTCAACGCAAGATGATTGACCCGGCTTTTTCGCATATGCGGCTCACCGCAGCCTTTGAGGCGATGTCGACCGCGGTGGATGCCTATGAACGCCGCCTCAACGAAGCGGCCCAAACACGCACGCCGGTCTCGCTCGATCTGGCTATGAGCCACCTGACCGCTGATATTATCTGCCGGACGGTTTTCACCACGTCCTTGGAGTCCCATGTGGCGCGCGAGGTGTTTGAGGATTTTGCCATTTTCGAGCGCAGTGTTGCGGAAGTGGAAATCCGTCGGCTGATCGTGGATCCCGCCTGGACGCGGGTTCCGCAAAAGGCCGATGTGCTTGAAGCCTGCCAGCGGATCCGCGCGCATCTCGGCGATCTGCTGGCGCCTCACCTTTCAGTGGACGGAGAAACAGCCTCGGACGCCTATGATGATATCGCAACCGCCCTTGTGAAGGCGCGCGCCGCGGGCGATGGCCGGCCCTTCACCCGCAAAGAGCTGCTCGACCAGCTCGGTGTGTTTTTTTTGGCCGGGCACGAGACGACCGCCAGCGTGCTCACCTGGGTGTTTTTTATCGTGGCAACACAGCCCGCCATCGCCGAGCGAATGCGCGAGGAAATCCATGGGGTCGTCGGCTCCGGGCCGGTGACCTTTGAGCATACAAAAAAACTGCCTTTTCTCCGCGCCGTCTTTCGGGAAACCTTGCGCCTTTATCCGCCGATCACGTTTTTGCCCCGGGTGGCCGCAGGGCCCACCCGGATCGGACGGTTTCGTGTCCGGCGGGGCGCGTTGATTATGATCTCTCCGTGGACGATCCATCGTAACCCTGCCAATTGGCCGGACCCCGATGCCTTCGACCCCGATCGGTTTATGGATGGCAGAGACCGGGACGCCCCAGACTATGCGTATATTCCTTTTGGCAAGGGACCGCGCATCTGCATCGGTGCGGGATTTGCAACGGTTGAAAGTGCGTTGATCCTGGCACGGCTTATCCGCGCCTTCGATTTCGAGGTGATCGACCCCGCGGCGGTCAAACCTGTGGCGCGGCTTACAACCCGCCCGAAAGATCAAATTATGGCGAGGGTAACCCGGCGTTCGGGAGCGGGCTGAGGGAAGCTGAACCCGCGGGAACAGGATCTGTCAATCGGTCGTCCTCGCCCCATTCGATGTCAGCGGTTGCAGCTTCCCCAAAACTCACCCCGTCAAAGATTGTCCGCCTCAGGATTTCATAGGAGGTGAACGCCATCGTTGAAAAGGGAAGCGGGTCACGCATCTGCCAGGTCACATCCCGCGACCGCATCAGATAATGGCGCAGGAGCTTGGCATCGCGCCGGGCGAAAACCGCCGCCTGGGTCTCGGTCAAGGTGGGATAAAACTGCTGCATGAGCCTGTGCGGCCGCAGCACAAAGCCCGCGCTTTCCTCCGGGGCCAAAATGGCTTGAGCAAGGCTTTCCGCCTCGATGAAATGCACACCGCTGGTGACCCGCGGGTTGCACTCGATGGCGACGGGCCCCTCCGGCCCGGCGATAAAGTCAAAGGACATAAAGCCGGAAACACCGGCTCGGCGGATGAAGGTGTGGACCCAGTCTTCGATCGCGGTTTGGTCCGTAAGGCGCCGAAACGCCACTGCCACGGTGCCAGACAGGACGGTCGGTTCGTAGACTGTCGTTCCGACGACCCGGCCTTGATGGGCCACCGAAAAGCTGCTTAACACCGGCCCCGGCACCAAAGCTTGAACAATTGCCCGGTGCGGACCGGGTGCCGGCAAAGGGGCATATCGCTCGACCCGTTGTAAGCCAACGCCCGAACACGAAAAAACGCGCTTGACGATCACAGCACTGCGTTGTGCGAGAACCTCAGCCTCCTCTGTACCAAGATCATAGGTCTCCGGCACAGCAAGCCCAAACCTCGCCGCCTGTTTGATAAAGGCCGCCTTGTCGTGCAATCCAAGCAAAGTCTTCTGATCAGGACCGAAAAGCGCAACGCCGCTCGGCAATCGCGGGCCCAGACCGGCCACATGCATCGCCTCCTCGGCCACCGGGACGATGAGATCAACCCTCTCCTGTCGGATAACCCGCTGAAGCGCCTCAAAATACGCCGCTTGATCGGTGCGTGGCGCCGGCACCTTAAGTGACTTATCGACCGCGCGGGAAACGCGAGACAAATGCCACCCAAAGGGCTCGGCTACGATCACGCGGCACCCGGCTGACTTGAGGGCGCGAGCCACATCAAGCGCTTTTGGCAGACGGCCGAGTGTGAGGAGGACAGTTTGAACCATGCACGAGGACTGTAGGCCCGAGCCGATGGACCATCAAGTCGTCAGTGGGGCCCCGCATCGGTGCGGTCAATCCAACCGCCACCAAGCACGCGGCTTTCGCCCGTGGCCTCATAGAGGACGCAGGCTTGCCCGGGCGACACCCCGTCTTCACCGTCGGCCAGCGCAACCCAAGCGCCCGAGGTCGGGTCCGGCATCAATCGAGCGGCCAAGGGCCCCTGGGTTGAGCGGACTTTGACCGAGACGGGCAACCCCTCCGCTGGCAGATCGTCAAGCGACCCATCGCCGAGCCAATTCATATCCCGCAAGATGATTCGGGACACGCTCAGCGCATCGCGCGGTCCGACCAGTACCCGGCGCTCTGCCGGGTCAAGCCCCACCACAAAGAGCGGCTCACCAACGGCAACGCCCAGGCCGCGGCGTTGACCCACCGTATAATGCATGAGCCCTTTGTGACGCCCGAGCACCCGCCCATCCACATGGACAATATCGCCGGGTTCACCGGCCTCCGGCCGCAACCGGGCGATGACATCTGTGTACCGCCCTTCCGGAACAAAACAAATGTCCTGGCTGTCGGGTTTGTCGGCGATTGCCAAGCCAAAGCCTTGCGCAAGCATCCGAGTCTCATCTTTGAGCTGACCGCCCAAAGGAAACCGCAAAAAGTCAAGCTGCTCGCGGGTGGTCGAAAACAGGAAGTAACTTTGATCGCGCGAGGGGTCGACCGCGCGGTGAAGCTCCGGCCCCGCCCACGCCGACAGCCCGTTGCACATAATGGCCCGTTGCTAGGCAATCGGCCCCAAGATCGCGCGCCATATCCAGCATGTCCCGGAATTTGACCCGCTCATTACACCGCACACAGGGGATCGGTGTTTCGCCGCGCAAGTAACTGTCAACGAAATCGTCCACCACGTCAGTTCGGAACCGGCT
>JBCDJA010000116.1:0-7158 GCA_038748465.1 Pseudomonadota bacterium | reverse complement strand
GCGGTTTCCGGCCCGCCGGAATTAAAGGGCGGCGCCGGACGATATTCGAGGGTGAGTTGCAACACTTGCGCCGTGGCCTCCCCAACCACCTCGGAGACGACCGTGAGCGCGAAGTCAAGCCCCGCCGTCATACCGCCGCCGGTGATCCGGTTGCCTGAGATGCACACCCGCTCGTCAACTTGCTCGATGGCCGGATAGTTTGCCAGAGCCTCCGTATACGCCCAATGGGTCGCGGCCTTATGCCCGTCAAGCAGCCCGGTTTCAGCGAGGATCAGGGAGCCGGTGCACACGGAGGTCACATACTCCGCCTTTTCGCCGGCCGCTTTGAGGAACGCGATCACCTCCGGATCGATCATTTGCGGCAGCACATTACCGCCGCCAGGCACCACAAGCACGTCGATGGGCGGGCAATCCTCAAAGCCGTATTGCGGCGTTAACGGCACGCCGGCATCGCACACCACGGGCGCGTTCGTTTTGGCAAAAGTGAACGCCTCAAAGTCAGGCGTCATCGCGAAGAATTGCAGCGGCGCGTAACTGTCAATCATGGTCGTCTGCTCAAAGATATAAATCCCAACCTTTTTCTTTGCCGTCATGGGGGCCTCCCTTGGGTTACTCCGCGTGTGCTGCCGCCACGTCTTGGCGGGTTGCTAGGTCGGGCCGGCGCACCGCGCCCAACGCCACGAAGACGCCGATTGAATTATGTACCATGTCGCATTAAATTCGATGCCGGGCAAGATTTATTTGCGAATGAGTACAAAATGAGCAAGCGGGGCCGGCCCAGACAATTCGACGAGGACGCCGTCAGCGACGCGCTGATGGGCGTGTTCTGGCGCAAGGGCTATGGGGCCACCTCGCTTGACGAGCTTGCTGCCGCCACGGGCCTCAACCGCCCGAGCCTTTACAGCGCCTTCGGCAATAAGCTGGACATGTATGTGCTCAGCCTGCGCCGCTTTACCGAGCGGGTCGGTGAAAACACCGGCCAGCACCTCGCCGCGGCAGCCACGTTTGAGGACGCGCTCAACGGGTTCTATGCAACGCTCATCGACATGTATGTGGCCGGTCCCGGGGAGGAGGGGGGGCTCGGCTGCCTCATTTTCTCGAACGCGGTGTCCGAGGCGCCCAACAACGCGGTTATCCGTTCGGAGGTGAACACCATTTTGGTCAGAGTACAGCAGGTCTTTTCAGACGTCTTGACCGCCCATCATCCCGATTGCCCAGCAGAA
The DNA here is from genome assembly GCA_038748465.1 of Pseudomonadota bacterium. Lineage (GTDB taxonomy): Bacteria > Pseudomonadota > Alphaproteobacteria > M2410 > M2410 > JBCDJA01. The sequence continues at coordinate 5,935 of JBCDJA010000116.1, read as the reverse complement.
ACGCGCGAAATTGCCTTAGACCTGGCCCTCTCGACGTTTCTCGGGCTGGGCACCCGCATCCGCGCTGGCGCCGACCCGAAGGATGTCGCGCAAGCAGCCCAGCGATCGGCAAAGGCGATCCAAAGCCTGGTGGCGTAACGGCAAGCTAAGCATGGCGCGGTGCAAGGCCGCGCAGCATCGCTTCGAGCACAGACAAAGAGGCCTTTGTCGCGGCATTGTAATCGGCGGCCTCGCCCGCATGGAGCACCGCATCGGTCACCGCGCCCAGCACGAGCGTCACCAGCGCGTCAATCGGCTGGGGCGCGATCTCCCCCGCGGCGATCGCCTGCTCAAATCCGAGGCGCGCGAGGCCACCGAAATTCTCCGCATCGATCTCCCGCCACCGGGCGTGCCCGATAACCGATGGGCCATCGATGATCAAAATCGTCCGCACCGGCCTCTCACCGCAGGCGTCCATGAAGATGCGAATGCCCTCCAGGACCGCATCGACAGCCGCCCCCTCAAGGCTCACCCGCTCGGCAATCGTCGTTGCAATCGTGGCTGACGTCTCGCGCAGCACTGCCTCGAACAAATCCTCTTTCGTCGGAAAATGATGATAAAGCCCCCCCTTCGCGATGGCCGCCTCCCGGGCCAGCTCATCCATGCTGACGGCCTGAAACCCCCGGTCGCCGAAAAGGCGCCGGGCCGCCGCGAGCGCTGCCGCGCGGGTTTTTTCCCGCCGTTCGTGCTGGGTGGGCATTGACAACTCACTTACCGACCGATAGTCGTTTTTTACCGACTGACAGTCGGCAAAGGGGGCTCGATGACCAATGCATCAAACCTGGAGATCATGGGCAAGGGCGAACCCCTTGTCCTGCTGCATGGCTGGCCCTTTCATAAGGCGACCTATCGCAAGCTCATGCCGCTGCTCGCCGGCCGGTATTGCTGCCATGCCATCAACTCGCTCGGCATGACCGACGAGACGCTAACCGCACAACACGATCTGTCGTTTGAGGGTCATGCACGGCGCGTTGGGGATTATATCCGAGCGCAAAATTGGGACCAAGTAACCCTGCTTGCCCATGATACCGCCGGAACGTTTGCGCGTTTGCTTGCCGCCACCGAGCCTGATCTGGTAGGCCGGCTCATTCTTCTGAATACAGAAATTCCGCATCACCGCCCGCCTTTCATTCCGCTCTATCGCGCGCTCTCTCGCCTGCCGCTCTTCCGGACGAGCTTTGCTCTTTTGATGCGCTCACGCACGTTTCAACGCTCGGCCATGGGGTTTGGGGGTTGCTTTGCAGACCGCACGTTTATTGACGATGAGTTCATCGCTCTCTTTGGCAGCTATTGGTTCGCCTCCGACACCCGGTTTCAAGGACTGATCCGATACCTCCAGGGCATCGATTTCTCAGTGGTTGACGCCCTCCACGAGACCCACCGGCACATCACCGCGCCTGTGCATTTTATTTGGGGTGCGGAAGACAAAACCTTTCCGATGACCCTTGGACGCCAGATGGCCGATCGTATGCCCAGCCTTGCGGGCTTCACGCCGATCCCCGGGACATGCTTTTTGCCCCATGAGGAGCGCCCGAACGCGGTCGCAGAGGCCATCCTCGCGATCAGCTGATCATACTGCGCGTGCGCTTTCACACGCGCAAATCTCCTGCCCTTCAAGGTTTTCTCTGGCTTCTCCAACCAAGGCCGTTCCCCCATCCCAAATCCTCTGACGATTTTCTTCTTGCAAATGGTTCTCATGAGCGATTATGCCTTGGTTGTATAACCAACCAAATAGACATTAGCTCAAATGGGGGACGATATGGGCGGAAGAAAACAACGGATCGTGGGACGCAGCGGGCTGTTTTGCAGTGTGGCATTGGTCGCGCTCGGTCATGCAATGGGGCCTGGACACGCCCAATCCGAGGGTGCCGAAACGCCGGCGGTGACGCTCGATGCCATCACGGTCAAGGCACGCCAGATCGAGGAGCCGCTGAAGGAAACCCCCTTCAGCGTGACGGTGTTCGGGGGCGATACGCTGAAAGACGCTGGCCTTTATGAGACGCGCGACCTCTTCCGCCTGGCGCCGAACCTCAACTTCACCGATTCCGGCCTCACGATCGCCAATCTGCTAAACATTCGCGGCATCGGCTCCTCTTCCACATTCCTGTCTCCCGCCGTCACCTATTACGTAGACGGCGTTCCGGTGCAGCAACGGGTATTCGATCAACAATTTTTGGACGTCGACCAGATTGAAATCCTCCGCGGGCCCCAGGGCACGCTCTTTGGGCAAAATTCGCAAGCAGGCGCCGTGACGATCACCACCGCTCTGCCAACGGAAGGGTTTGCGGCTGAGGCCGGCGCGGAATACGGCAATTACGACCAGATCCGGCTTTCGGGCGTCCTCGCCGGGCCCCTCTCGGACACGGTAAGCGGGCGCTTTAGCGTGCAACACTATGGGCGTGACGGGGACATCGATAATGAGATTTTCTCAAGCTTTACCGCCTCAGAAAGCGATGAGATCATCCGGGAGCGGGGTACAACGGCCTTTAGCGGCAAGCTTGTTTTTGAACCCTATGATGCCACAGACATCATCCTTGCAGCCCGGTATCAGTCCGATGACAGAGATCCCACAACGGGCGTCCTCTTCAGTGGGGACGACGATCAGGCCAACGCGCTCGATCCGGTGCCCGATCTTGAGGTGGAGTCCGGCGGTGCGTCCCTTACCATCGTGCACGATTTCGGCGGCTTTGAACTCACCTCCATTACCGGCTTTGACACCTACGAGATCGATTTTGCTGCCGACATAACGGACGGCTTTATCGCGGGCGCAGGGGCCGGCGCCTCGCCCTTTATCTTCACGCCGCTCAACGCGCTGCGGACCATCGACGAGGACTCGACCCAGTGGAGCCAAGAGATCCGCCTGAGCGGGACCGGCGATCTCGTCACCTGGGTGGCCGGCGTGAGCGCTCTTTACCGGGACTTTGAATCGACCACCGGCCAGGTGAGCCCTGCCCTGCCAAGCGGCGATTTCAAAGGCGAGCTCGAAACCCTCAATCTTGCCACCTTCGGCGAGGTGACCCTGGCGCTGAACGAGCGCACCCGGCTAATCGGGGGTTTGAGGATCACGAACGAAGAGACCGATTTCGACCACACCTATTCAGGTCCCTTGCCGGGCTTTACTGAATCGGGCGAGGTCGACGATACGCTTGTCACGGGCCGGGCGGCCTTGAGCGTCGATCTGACTGAGGATGTAACCGGCTATGTCACAGTTGCGCGCGGTGCGAAGGCCGGTGGCTTTCCGTTCTTTAATCAGTCTGCGGCCTTTGCCATTCCGGTCTCGGCATTTGAGGACTCCTCAACCTGGTCCTATGAGGCGGGGCTGAAAGGCCAAGCGCTCAGCGGGCTTGTGTCATTTTCAAGCGCGGTGTTTTTCAACGACACCAAGGACGAGCAGCTCTTCCTCTTCAATCCCTTGGCGGGCCAATTCCAGGTGGAGAACGCCGACACGGAAACCTATGGCGCTGAGTTGGAAGTGCTGGTGTTGCCGACGGATCGTTTGACCCTCTCGGGCAGCTTGGCGCTCCTAGAAACCGAAGCCACCGAGGACAATGGCGGCTCGGTGCAGAAGGGCAATGAAACCCCCTATGCGCCGGATGTGTCGGCCCATCTTGCAGCCCAATATGTTGTGCCGGTGGAGCTTGTGGGCCTGCCCGGACAGTTTATTCTGCTCGGCCGGTATGCCCATGTGGGCGAGCGCCAGATCGATCCGGGCAACTCCCTTGCCTTGGAGGACTATGACCTTGCAAGCTTCCGGCTGACCTACCGGACGGACCAATTCGACCTTTACGGATTTATCGACAATGCGTTTGACGAAGACTTTGAGCAGTCTGGCTTCCGGGCGGGGTTCAATCCCATGACAGGTCCCGTCTTCGCTGGGGTGCCGGGCGAGCCGCAACTCTTCGGTGTCGGCCTCAGGGTCCGCTTTTAAACCGTGGCCGTCAGCGCCGCCAAAACGCCCAACGTTCCATCCCATGCCAGCCTGCTTTTCGGCATGTTCGGCAATTCGGTCGGGGCCGCGTTCCTGTTTGCAGCGCTGCCCCTGCTTGGGCGCCAATTGGGCTATAGCGACATCGAGACCGGGATCCTGGTCGGCCTCGGCGCCCTGGGCCTTCTCGTCGCCGCACCCCTTTGGGGCTGGGCGACAGAGCGCCTCGGACGGCGGCCGGTGTTGCTTATCGGTTTTGCCGGGGCCGCCCTTGCCCCGGCCGGTATCGGCCTCACGGCTCTGTCGATCCGCGACGGTGCTCTTGCCGCAAGTGCCGGATTCATCCTTATTTTGATTATCCGTATCGTGCAGACGGCGACGACGGGCGGCCTTGCACCGGCGGCCCAGGCCTATATGGCCGACACGTCAGGCCCGCATGAGCGCAGCCGGGCCATGGGCCTTCTCGGCGGCGCGTTTGGGCTCGGCGGTATCGCCGGCGCGGCTCTGTTGTGGCGCATCGCGGAAGGGGACCCGTTCCAGGGCTTTTACACCGTTGCGGCCCTCTCGCTTCTCGCCTTTGCCCTCGCCGTCCCAGCGCTTAGAGAAAGCCGCCAGGGAACGTTAGCCGCCCCTCGACGACTGAAAGGCCGAGTGGGGCTCCTCACGCTCCTACCCTTCCTTGTCATCACATTCCTGGGCGTTGCCTCCTTCGCAGCCCTGAAGCAGGTCACAGGCCTTACCCTTGCGGACCGGTTTGGTTTGAGCCCGCCCGCGGCCTTGGCCCAGACCGGCGCCGTCCTCACCGCGAGCGCCTTGGCGATGGTCTTTGCTCAGATCGTCCTGTTGCGCCTCCTGCGTCTACGGCCTTGGATGGTGATTGCCGGGGGATGCGTGGTGGCGCTTGTGGGCCTCGGCGGCGCGGTTCTGGCGCAAACACCGACCCACTTTGCGATCAGTATGGGCTTCATCGGGCTATCCCTAGGGCTCATTTTACCGTCCAATCTCGCGCTCCTCACCCTCGCCTCTCCGCCTGACCAACAAGGGGTGGCGGCCGGCATCAATGCCATCAGCCAAGGGCTGGGTTTGATTGCGGGCCCCATCGCCGGGGCAAGCCTTTTCACGGCGGCAGAGGTGGCGCCCTTCGCGGTTTTGCTTGCCGCCTATGCGGGGCTTCTCGCCGCCGCCGGCTTTGCAGCGACTAAATCTCCAAAACGCCACGCATCACCTCCCCCCGATCAATCGCCACCTCCGCCCCAACCGTCGAAATCGCCCTTCGGCAAGGAGGCCGCCCGCACCTATGACGAGCGGATCAAGCGCCTGGTGCCCGGTTACAACGCCTTGCACGAAACCGCCTGCGCGCTCCTGGCAAGCAAGGTGAGGCCGAATGCGAGGCTTCTGGTCATTGGGTGCGGCACCGGCCACGAGATCGCGCGCCTGGCGCGCCTGCTGCCCGGCGCGTCGATCCTTGCCATTGACCCCTCCGAAGAGATGCTGGCCCTAGCGCGGCAGGCCGCCGCCGCAGCCGGTATCGAACACCAGGTCACCTGGGAGTGCGTTGCCCTCGACGGCTTGACCCTTGAGGCCCCGGTCGATGCCGCGCTGTGCCTGCTCGTCACCCACTTTATTCCCGATGACGGGGCAAAAGACCGGTTCTTTGCCAAGGCGGCCCAATGCCTGGCCCCAGGGGGACTTCTCATCGCAGGCGATCTTGCCGCGCTCGGCATCGATCCGGAGCGGCGCGCCTATCTTGAATGGGCTCGCTCAATCGGGCTTGATACCGACAAGCGCACGGAGCTGATGAAGCGACTTGAGAGTAATTTTCATCCCCTAACAAACGACCGGCTTCGGCAACTCCTCCTTGCAAACGGATTTTCTGTAGAGGAACCGTTTTTCCAGTCGCTTGACTATCGGGCCTATTGGACCGAGCGCGATACCACCAACGGGGGCAAAATTAAAGACCCATAACCCATC
>JBCDJA010000115.1:0-7183 GCA_038748465.1 Pseudomonadota bacterium | reverse complement strand
TTGAAGGCGACGGTGCTCAGCCCAAGCGGGGATTGGATCCGCATCCAGCACAACGGCAATTGGAAACTTGATGTCAGACTGCTGATGAAGGCTGATGACGGCTCAACGATTTTCACCCATTATAATGGGGTGCTTCGGATGGATCCTGGCCTGGGGGAGCGGATCGCCGCGGGCGAGGAGGTCGACGGCTCTGAGATCTATCTCCGCAGTGCGCCCTATTTCGAGACAATGTCAGAGAAATATGGCTGGCTGAACGACATTGTTGCCATCGGGAAAATTCGCCGGTTCGGCGGCGGAAACGTCGTTTACGATGTTTTTGAGGTGCTTTAATGCCCGCCCAGCCCGCCGCTCAGCTTTCCACCCAGCCTCCCGCCCAGCCTAAGGTTCTCATTGTGGGGGCCGGTATGTCCGGCCTTCTCATGGCCATCCGGCTCACCGAATCGGGGCTCACCAACTTTCATATCTATGACAAGGCGGAGGAGTTGGGCGGGACATGGCGGGAGAACACCTATCCCGGCATCGGCTGCGATGTGCCCTCCCACTATTATACGCTTCCCTCTGAACCGAATCCCAGTTGGAGCACGCGGCTGCCGCAAGGGGCGGAAATCCAAAAATATTTTCTAGGTATCGCAGAAAAGCATAATCTCCGAACACGAATAACCTTCAATAAGGAGGTCATCGACGCCCACCACAACGGCCAGCGATGGACGGTGACGTTCAAGGACGGCGGGAAAGAAACCGCGGACTTTGTGGTCGCGTGTTGCGGTTTGCTACACCATCCGCGTTATCCAAATATTCCGGGTCTGGAGACGTTCGATGGCCCGGCATTTCACTCTGCCCGGTGGGACCACACCGTGCCCTTAGAGGGCAAACGGGTGGGCGTGATCGGCACCGGATCGACTGGGGCACAAATCATCGCCTCGCTTGCAAAGCAAGGGATCGACCTCGCGGTATTCCAGCGGACGCCGCAATGGATCTTTCCGCTCGCGGATCGGCGCTATTCTAAGGCCGAGCAATCCCTGGTGCGTCAGATCCCCGGCATTGCGAAATACGGCCGGTTCTTCTACCGGGTCGTGTTCGAAAACATGTTTGCCATGGCTGTGATTAAGCCGTGCTGGCAACGCCGCTTGATGAGCTGGGCATGCCGGCAAAACCTAAAGCAGGTCAAGGATGCCGAGCTGCGGGCAAAACTCACCCCCTCTTACAAGCCGCTGTGTAAGCGACTTGTCATGAGTACGGAGTTTTACCCGGCGATCCAACGGGACAATGTTGCTCTTATCACAGATGACATCGACCATATCGAGGAGAGGGGCGTTGTTACCAAGGACGGCACCTTACATGAGGTTGACGTGCTGGCCCTTGCCACCGGGTTTGACGCCCATGCTTATTTCAGGCCCCTGCGCCTTACCAATGCCGCCGGCGTGACCCTTGAGGAGGCTTGGGAGGGCGGGCCTTATGCCTTGCGCACCGTCGCCGTGCCGGGCTTTCCGAACTTCTTTTTTACCCTCGGTCCGCAAAGCCCCATCGGCAATTTCTCCGCAATCAGCATCGCCGAGACCCAAATCAACTACATCCTTAAATGCATCGAGCTTCGGCACGAAGGCCGTGTCGGCACCTTGGAGCCCACCATGGAAGCAACAAACGCGTTCAATGCGTTTGTGCGCAAGGCCATGCCGGAAACGATCTGGGTTACGGGCTGTCAGAATTGGTATATGAGCAAGAACGGGGTGCCCTCGGCCTGGCCCTATAGCGGGGCGCGGTTTCGTGAGGAGTTGAGCGAGCCCAACCTTGCAGAATTTCAGTGTACGGCAGCTCTCAGCGACGAGGATAACACCGTCCCCTTCATGAGGCCCAATGAGGCGGTGCTGGGACCAGGCGAGGCCAGGGGCCAGGCGCCGGCAGCATGATTACCCCCCGGGGTGGAGCCGGTGGAGCGCGCACCGCTGCCGCCCTGGCACCCCTCAGCCGTAGATCATACCGAGAAGACGGAACGAAGAGCGACCATAGGTTAGTCGAGGAGGCCGTGTTTGCGTGCCGCCACGACGGCGGCGGTGCGATTGGCTGCCCCGAGTTTTTGAAACAGGTTTTTAAGGTGCCAGGCGACCGTGTTCTCGCTGATGCCGACATCGCGGGCAATGGATTTGTTGGTCATCCCTACACTGAGGGCAAGTAAGAGGTCTTTCTCGCGTGATGTGATGTTGACGGTGGTGTCGACCTTCTGGGCGGCCGTGCGCTCGCTGGCCCAATCGATGAGGGGGATGTCAAAGGCGTCCGACAAGCTTGTGAGATAGCCATGGTCGATGCCGTCTAAGGCGCAGCGGGTAAGGGCCGCTGAAACGACCGACCGATGGGTGCTTAAATCGTCGACGAACGCCCGCACATACCGCCCTTGGGTTGCGGCTGCGATCGCTTGGCTCAGTTTACGGACGGCCGCCTTTTCCCGGCCGCCGGCAATACAGGCCAGCCCATCGAGGATCGACAACTTAATCCACGGATGCGTTCGGCGGGTCTTTTGCGCCTCAACAAGATAGGGCGTGAGGATGGATTGGGCCGCTTTTGCCTGGCCTTGGGCAATTTTGATAAGGGCCTGCGCCTGGGCCACGAGGCTTTGAGCAAACGGCCAGGAAGCATAGGTCTCCTGCTGACGTTGCTTGGCAAGCGCGATGAGCTCGGTTTCGATATCGAGGGCCTCTTCAAGCTGGCCGGAGGCGATCAGCAGCCGAACGCGCTCGGACAAGGCCGACAAGAGAAGCCGAATGCTTCCGTCCTCGCGGCCCAATCGTTCCGCCTCGGCAAGCACCTCCAGCCCGCGCGATACGCCTTGTCTGGCCTGGGCGATCTTGGCAGCCGTGATCCATTGGGCAATCACCGGGTCCACGACCGTCGGCCGCACGCCCGAGCGTTGAGCCTGATCAAGGCACCGTTCCGCGGCCGAAAGGTCTGCCCATTCGTAATAGACGGACGCCAACAGGGATTGCGGCGCTGAATAGACAAAGCCAAAATACTCAGAGGACAGATCGGATGCTTTGCTAAAGGCTCGCATCGCCCCCGGCAGATCGCCGGTCATTTTACGTCCAAGACCGGCAAAGATCTGCCCGTGTATCGCAACGAGGATGTGACCTGAGTCCACCTGTTCGCGCAGGGCGACCTCCGCAAGGCGATTGGCCTGATCGAATTTGCCTGCAAGGACGCGTGCATACAGAATGTAATTCAAAAGGAGGACGCGTGAGAAGCGGTCGATCCCCTCAAACTCGGCCATTTCAATATCGGCAAGTTTGACAAGCTCTCCACTGTTATCGCTGGTCGTGTCGAGAGCGCCCTTCAGGACAAGGATGTTACGGATCGTCGGCGTGGCATTGAGGCTTTCAGGGGTCAGCTCGGTGTCTTTGATGCCATGGGTCTCAATCAGGCGGTCCAGCCGGTCGCGCGCCTCCGGCAATCGGCGTTTTAAGGTGTCGGTCCAGGCCAGGGCCGTTTGTAAGCTGGCATTGCCTGCGATGAGGCGTTCCGGAATTTGCGAGATCCACCCCTGCAATTGCTCATATCGACTCGAGGACAACCAGGGCTTCCAGATCGTCTCGATCGTGTCGCAGGCCGCCGACCAAAGCCCCGCTTCCAACGCATGCTGAATTGCATAGTCTGAGTGGCCGTGATTGGCGAGCCACGTAAAGGCCCGTTCGTGGCGGGCTTTGTTTTCCGGGGCATCATCGGCTTTAAAATGCCGGCGCAAAAAGCTGCGGAAAAGGTGGTGATACCGGTACCACCCATCGCTTCCGCCCATGGATTGAACGAATAGATTGAGCCGCACAAGCTCGGCCAATTTTTGCGCGCTATCGTAGCGGCCGGCACTCACATCGCACAACTCCGGCGTCAGAATTTCAAGGTGCGCGGTCTCTTCCAGGAAGCGTGTGAGCCCACCCGGCAAAACCCCCAAGATTTCGGTTGCGAGAAAATGCGAGATGTCCGAGCCGTCAAAGGCAACCCGATCAACGAACCGGTTGGCATTGCCCGATTGGGAAATGGAAATGGCAGCGACCTGGAGGCCCATGGCCCAGCCATCCATGCTGTGGGAAATGTGCACCAGATTTTCCTGCGCCACACCGATCGCGATGCTGCGCGTCAGAAACTCCTCAGCTTCAAGATCGTTGAAACGGAGGTCCAGGGTTTCGATCTCCGCGAGCTGACCGCGCAGGCGCAACGGGGAAAGGTCCAGGGTCGGCACGGTCCGGCCGGCAAGGATGACAGAAAAATTACGCGGCGCGCCCCGCACGAGCGAGAGAACAACCCGGTTCGAGGCCGGGCTTTCGGCCAGGTGATAATCGTCAAGGATAAGGGTGATGACCTCGCGGGCGCGCGTAACCTCCTCAAGCAGGGCGTCCACAGCCTGTTCAAGGGCGTCCTCATCGGCGCTTTGCATAAACACCCCATCGGCGAGGTGCCAGCCCTTGCGATGGAGGCTCTGTACGACCGATTGCAGAAAGTAAAGACCATCCCGGTCACTCTCGGTAAGGCTTACCCACGCCACCGGCAGTCCAGCCGTCTCTCGGTCCTCTGTAAACTGAGCAAGTAGGGTCGTTTTGCCATATCCAGCACCGCAGAAAACCGTTGTGAGCGGCAGCGCGGTCCCTGCGGCGAGCCGGCGCAAGAGGCGCTCCCGGCGAAGCGGCGCATTGGCCGTCCTCGGTGGCCGGAAGCGGGCCGTGCCCCCCTCGATCCGGTGGGCCGTTGCGGTATGCCCTGTGCTTGCAGGCATGGTGTGGCTCTACCCCGAGTGAGTGGGTTGCTTCGCGCCCTTGGGTGGCCGTGTGGATGGTGCGTGCCACGGGGGTCAGCGGCTTTGTCTGCCCAACGCCGGCCGGCAGGGTAGCCTAGTCTGCCACCCTTCGCCCACCCATTTCGGTGGGCCCGATAAAGCCTTTAAGAGCTGCTAGGTTGGCACGCGATGCGCTTTTGCTTGGAGGTTTTGCCGATGCCGGGGTTGAAGCTGTTGGTCGGGTCCAGCCGCTCGTAATTGGCGATGAGGGCCGGTTTGGCCTCATAAAGGTGACCGACATTATGTTCGGCCGGGTACTCCGCGCCCCGGTCATCAAGGAGGGCGAGCATGCGCGCTTTGACGAGTGCGGGGTCCGCGCCCTTACGGATGGCATAATCTTGGTGAAACACGTGGCAGAGAAAATGCCCGTAATAGAGCTTTGCCACGATGTCTTGCTCGATGGCGGGGGGCAGGGTTTCAAACCAATCCCGGTCGTTGCGTCGGAGCGCGATATCGAGGGGCAGGATCGCCTCCACCTCCCGCTCGTTGACGATGCCAAAGCGGGCTGCCGCGCCGGCAGCAGCAAACCGATGGAGGCCAGCAAGCTTCGCCTCGCGCGGCGTGCAGGCAAACCATCCGTCCTTACCCACACAATCTGTTAGGATCGCTTCTGTTTGGTGTGCCGTGGCGCCGCTGACCTTCAAAATCAAATGGTGATCGTACGTTGCGCGCCAGGCCAACATCCGTTTGGGAAGCGCCTCAGGCAGGAGGCGAGAGAAAAATTGCAACAGCCGGTCGACACCGTGGGAGGGCAAAAAGGTGAGCTTCTCCAAAAGGGCATCGATGCGCGCCTTGGCTTTGAAGATGAAGGGTAACCGGTCCGTCCCAAGCCAATGGATGAGGAGGAGCGTGTCTTTGCCATAGTCTCTCGTGATGTCGAAGGTATCGCGATGCAGATATTCCGCGCTGATCGGTAGGGGATCGAGTTTGGTAAGCAGGGTACGGCGCAAATCGGTTAGGGTATGCGTGCTGTGGGTCCCAATGTAATAGGTTCGCTCATCCGGCTCGATCGGAAAGGTGTCGAGCCGTACGGCAAACACCGCAAGCTTGCCAGCGCAACCGGACGCCTCATGGAGGGTGCGTGGATCGGCGTTAAACCGCGCGGGCGTCGCGGCATCGACGTCGCGAACCCGGTCCGGATAGGCGTTGTCCGAGGCCCGCTCCCCAGTGTCCACAAGGTCGGCGTCGGATATCTCACTCCGGTCAAGCCGGCCCAAAATCTCCTCCGGCGTGCGACCGAGATCGATGCCGAGATGATTGACGAGCACCAGCTCGCCGGTGTGCAGCTTTTGCGCAAACAAAGAAAGCTCTGTGTACGCAGGGCCGCGGCGGACAAGCGCACCGCCCGAATTATTGCAGACACCGCCCATGATCGACGCGCCGATACACGTGGCACCGATGACCGAGTGGGGCTCGCGGCCGAGCGGGGCCAGTTGCTTTTCAAGGCCATAGAGCGTGGCGCCGGGCTCACTGATGATTTGCGTGCCGCCGCGCAGCAGATGCACGGACTTGAGACGCAGTGTGTTGATGATGACCACCGGCCGGTCATAGGTGCCGCTGGGCGTCGAGCCCTCCGTCAGCCCCGTATTGGCAGCCTGCATAATGACGATCCGGTCATGCCTGACGCAGGCCTGAAGCACGCGCCACATCTCAAGAAGGCTGCCAACTTCCACGGCCGCTTCCGCCTCGCCTTCCCCAGACCGCCAGCCCTTGCGAAACCGGGCCAATGCCGCTTCGCTCGTGTGCACATAGCGACGACCGCACAGGGCTCTGAGGTCATCTAGAAGGGCTGTCTCCCCCATCACTGCGCCTTTTTTCTCAAGATCGAACGGGCAAGGGGATGAACTCGTCTTTGTCGTCGGGCGGCAACGTGAACTGACCGCTTGCCCAATTTTCTTTGCGCCATTCTTCCTTGGCTGCGTCGAGCTTCTCGCGCGAAGAGGACACAAAATTCCACCAGATGTGACGTGGGCCTTCGAGGGTGTCACCGCCTAGAAGCATAAGCTGCGCACCGCGCGCGCCGGCATGAACCGAGATCGGATCACCGGGCCGAAAGACGAGCATCTGACCGGCGGGGTAGGCCTCGCCGGCAATCGTAATCTCGCCTTCAAGCACATAAATGCCGCGGTCTTCATGATCCTCAGGCAGGGGAAGAACCGCTCCTGGGGCAAGCGCGGCATGGGCGTAAAACATCCCGGAAAAGGTTTTCACCGGTGCTCGCTCGCCATAAGCCGATCCCAAAATAAGGCGAACGGATTTTCCCTCGGCCTCGATAAACGGCAGGGCCGGCTTATCGTGATGCTCAAAATGGGGGTCCGTGTCCTCGTCTTCGGTGGGCAACGCAACCCAGGTCTGAATGCCGTAAAGAGC
>JBCDJA010000114.1:0-7186 GCA_038748465.1 Pseudomonadota bacterium | reverse complement strand
TCCCTCCAAGGTCACGGTCTGAACGATGTCCGGCTCCGGATTGTACCGGGGGGCCACCACCATCGGGAAACGGATTGAAAACGCCCCCTCATCCATTTTTACCGCTTGCTGGTATTCAATCTGGATAATGATGGTTTCGCCGGGGCCGATATTGGCGACGCTGTTGGTAAAGAGGTTGGGGCGTTGCTGCTCCACCAGGCTTGCCTTAAAGCCTTCCGCTTTGGCTTGTTCGTAGATTTCGCGCGCCTCCTGTCGCTCTTTGATTTTCCCCTCGATGAAGCGATCGCCGATCTGCATTTTTAGGGTGTCGACGGCACTATCGTCCGGTAGCGGAAAAACATACTTCCCCTCAACCCACCCCTCGCTTGGGTTTTGAAACCGCTGGGTGACGGTTGTGCGGGCGAGGGGGCCGGTAATGTCGATCGCCACATCGGTCGCGACGACCGGCGCTTCCACATAAAGGCCAGGTTGATCGGCCGCGCCAAGCAACAGCGCGCCGGTGCCCATATCATTGGGGGTCACGAGGCCCGCAGGACGCACGGGGGTTCCGTCGGCGGTACGGCCCACGTCTTGCGCGAGCGCGTGCGCAGCAAACATCATCAGCCAGAGGAGTGGGAGCACCAGCACCAACCCCATCCGCGCGTCCAATCGTTTCGCTCGTGCTGCTCTGCGCTGCGCCATCATCTTCCCTCACCCATATGGCGATGACTGGGCCCGTCCGCGCCTTGACCGCGCGGCGTCGGCCCATGCCATGCCGTGTCACCCCATGCCGTTCATCCCGAGGCTCTCGCCCCGGGCCAATCGGCCCCGTCGCGCGCCGCCAGCTTGACAGAGCTCCAGCGCGCTTCTTGTCATTTCTGCTTGACACTATGTCAGAACGACGGCCCGTCGGGGAGACCTTGGGGAGGAAATTGGCAGATTTTGCGCAGAGAACCCCGCTTTAGCCGAACTTGAGGTCCTCGCGGGTAATGGGCTTGGTGATCGAGCCCCAAAGGCCTGCGCTGGCATTGCGTCCCATGATCGTGCGGCCCATCCAAGCCATGGTCGCATTCATTGCCCCCGGGATGACGAACGGCTTGTTGGCAAGGAGGCCCGCAAGGCCCGCCCGCACCACAGGTTTCGTCTTCATCGGCGGGAGGGGGGCCTTTTTAAAATCGACGTCCGGCCGTTCGTTGAACGCCGCGGTATCGGTGGGCCCTGGCAGCACCACGCAGCATTGAACGCCGGTCCTGCGCATCTCGTGATTGATCGCCTGACCAAGGTTCAACAAATACGCTTTGGCGCCAGAATAATTGCCGACATAGGGCGTGCCCTGGAGCGAGGCGGTGGAGCCGACTAGGAGGATGCCGCCGCCGCCCCGTTCGAAAAACCGGGTCCCGAAGCGGTGTGCAAGATGCAGATGGGATTGGGCGTTCAGCCGAAACATCTGATCAAGATCGGCGAGGGGCACCTTGAGAAACGCGCCCATATGGTCTGCACCGGCATTAGAGATGAGGGCCCCCACATCGAGATCGCGCGTGCCGAGATCGACCGCTTCCCAGGCTTCGGGCTGCGAAAGATCAAGGATAAGGGTGCGCGTTTCGATGCTGTGCTGTGACGCCAGATCTGCCGCAAGCCGATCGAGCTTGTCGCCGCTGCGGGCAACCAATACCAAATTCACGCCGGTTCGGGCCAGCTGATGGGCAAACTCCTCGCCAATGCCTGCCGAGGCACCCGTCAGCACGACCCACGGGCCAAAGCGTTTTGCGAATTTCTTCCTGTTCATGGCTCACTCCATTTCAAAACCATCGTTATGTAACTTGGCGAAAAAATCAGTGGAGGCTCGCAAGGGCCGCAGACAGATAATCTTCAATCCGCTCGGCACCTGCAGGACTGCGCAGATAAAGGTTCAGCCCCAACAAAATCCCAGTGAGGAACGCCGCGCTTTTTGCGATGTCGAGATCGGCGCGGGCCGCGCCCGCTTGTTTTGCGTTGCCGAGCACATTGCGGAAGGCTTGATCGACGATCTGCAGGTAAGCTTGGACAACGCCCCTCAATTCCGGGTCGTCATCGTCCATGCGCATCATCGTCAGGCAGATGAGGCAGGAGGCGTCCCGCTCGCCGCTTTTTGCGACCTGAGCCAGGTCATCAAAAAATCGCTGAAGATCCTCAAAACCGGCCCCTTCGGCCAAGAGCGGGGCCATCACACCACGGATGATATCCTCGGTCAGATAGGTCTTCAGCGTGGCCTCAAACAAGCCTTTTTTGCCGCCATAATCTGCATAAAGAGAATGAAGGCTAGCGCCGGTTGTGGCCGCCAGCTGATCCATGGTTGTCGCCGCAAAGCCCTGCCGCGTGAACAGATAGGACGCTTTGACGATCACCTCGTCGCAATCGAAGGTGCGGGGCCGAGCCATGGGGCCTTCCTTGGTAACAGAATTATCGTTTCGTAACCGGTGGCCTGGCAAGGTGCAATCGGCGATGGCGCAGAATGGAAAGCTGTCACACTTGACGGGCCCAGCCAATTTGCGGGCAGGGTCTGGCGCCGCGCCAAGCCGGCGAGTACCTTGCCGCGCAACACACCAAGCAAGCCCGACACACCAAACCAGAAAGAGGGGCCTATGAGCATTCTGTCGGAGACGTTGAGCCGCGTAAAACCATCGCCCACCCTGGCGGTGACGCAGAAGGCGCGGGAATTGAAGGCTCAAGGCGTGGATGTGATCGGCCTTGGCGCCGGCGAGCCGGACTTCGACACGCCCGACCCGATCAAGGCAGCGGCGATCGACGCCATTGAGCGGGGGGAGACCAAATACACCAATGTCGACGGCATTCCGGAGCTGAAGCAGGCAATCGCCGCAAAGTTCAAGCGCGACAACGGCCTTGAGTATGAGCCGGCGCAGGTGTCCGTCGCGCCGGGCGGCAAGGTGGTGATCTACAACGCCATGGTCGCGACCTTGAACCCGGGCGATGAGGTGGTTATTCCCGCGCCCTATTGGGTGTCTTATCCCGATATTGTGCGGCTTGCCGGTGCCGAGCCCGTCATTGTCGAAACGCGGGAAGAGGATGGGTTTTTGCTGCGGCCGGAGGCGCTTGAGGCGGCGATCACCCCGCGGACGAAGTGGCTGATTTTCAATTCACCGTCCAATCCGTCCGGGGCCGCCTATTCGGCTGAGGCGCTTAAGGCGCTCACGGACGTTCTGGTGCGCCACGAGCATGTCTATGTGCTGTCTGATGATATGTATGAGCACATCGTCTATGACGGCTTTCAATTCGCGACGCCGGCTCAGGTCGAGCCGCGGCTCTATGAGCGAACCCTGACAATGAACGGCGCCTCCAAGGCCTATGCCATGACGGGATGGCGTATCGGCTATGCGGCGGGCCCGCACGCGGTCATTAAGGGCATGGCGAAGGTGATGTCCCAATCCACCTCCAATCCGTGCTCGATCAGCCAGTGGGCGACGGTCGAGGCCTTGAACGGAAGCCAGGACTTTCTTGCCGAGCGCAATGGCGTGTTCAAAGAGCGCCGCGATTTGGTGGTGTCCATGCTGAACGATGCAGAGGGGATTACGTGCCGGACGCCGGAAGGGGCATTCTATGTGTATCCAAGCTGCGCCGGCACCCTCGGCAAAAAAACACCCAAGGGGCAGACGATCTCATCGGACGGGGATTTTGCAGCGGCGCTGCTGGAGAGCGAGGCTGTCGCCGTCGTGCAAGGAGAAGCCTTTGGCCTCTCGCCGTTTTTCAGAATCTCCTATGCAACATCGACCGATGCGTTAACCGAGGCCTGCACGCGCATCCAAAAATTCTGCGCCGAGCTGACCGATTGAGGCGCACCCATGCCAGTTGCGCAGCACACCACGGAAGGCTGACGCAACCGTGATTTGCTGTTGTTCGCGAAGAGCTTAACTCTCACGTCTGAGGGCGGGTGCCGTGACGGGAGACCTGCCGGGTGAGCACTGGAGGCACGATGCTGATCAAATCCACTCCGCGATGGGCTTTACGCGACGCTAAGGCGACGCCGGAGCAGGTGTTTTTAAACCGCCGGCAGCTCTTGCAGGCGGGCGCCGGCGCTTTTGCCATCGGTGCAGCAAGCTCGCTTGTGGCTGGGTCCGCCCATGCGGCGAGCCAAGCCGAGACGGATGCGCTCTACCCGTTTACCCGCAACGGGGCGTTTACGGTGCAACGGCCGATTACGGATGAAGCCTTATCCTCCGCCTACAACAATTTTTATGAATTCGGCTCGCACAAGCGCATCGCCAAAGCCGCGCAGAAACTCGAAATCCGCCCCTGGGAGGTGCGGATCGACGGGCTGGTGGAAGAGCCCTTC
Organism: Pseudomonadota bacterium; assembly: GCA_038748465.1. Classification (GTDB taxonomy): domain Bacteria; phylum Pseudomonadota; class Alphaproteobacteria; order M2410; family M2410; genus JBCDJA01. Next base: position 2,880 of record JBCDJA010000114.1, on the reverse strand, counting down.
ACAATCGGTATCGATGAGTTGATCAAAAAGATGCCGCTTGAGGAGCGGGTCTATCGCCACCGCTGTGTCGAGGCCTGGTCGATGATTGTGCCCTGGTCGGGCTTCACGCTTGCCGCCCTCGTGGACATGGCGCGCCCCCTCAGCTCGGCCAAATTTGTGCGTATGGAAACCTTCGAAAACCCCAAAGTCGCGCCGGGTCAGAAACAGTTTTGGTATCCCTGGCCCTATGTCGAGGGATTGACTATGGCCGAGGCAACCAATGATCTCGCTTTCATGGCGACCGGCGTTTACGGCAAACCCCTCGCAAAGCAATTCGGCGCGCCGTTGCGGCTCGCGGTGCCCTGGAAATACGGATTCAAATCCATCAAATCGATCGTACGGATTGAGTTCACCGAGACGCAGCCTGTGAGTTTTTGGGAAGAAATTCAGCCCAAGGAATATGGGTTCTATGCCAATGTGAACCCGGAGGTCCCACACAAACGATGGAGCCAGGCCACCGAGCAGCCGCTTGGCTCGCGCGATCGCATCCCGACCCTGCTTTACAACGGCTATGAGGCCGAGGTTGCCCATCTTTATAAGGACGGTGATCCCAAACGTCTCTTCTACTGATTGACACCCCGCCTGCCGTCCCGTTCGATGCCGGCGATCGATGAGCGCAAGGGAGGGCGATGTGAAGGCGATGGTGATCAACCGGTTTGGCGGTCCGGAGGTGTTCGAGCCCTTCGAGGTGCCCCGTCCAAGCCCAGGCCCCGGCGAGGTGCTGATCAAGGTCGCGGCCTCCAGTGTCAATCCTGTGGATTACAAAGTGCGGTGCGGGCGCGGGGCCTTCTTGTGTCCGACCTTCCCGGCCATCCTTCATGCCGATTGCGCGGGCCATGTGGCGGAAGTGGGCCCCGGGGTGACCGCGTTCGCCGAGGGCGATGGGGTCTACGCCTTCGCAACAGGGCTTGGCGGCAAGCCCGGCGCGTTGGCCGACTACATGCTCGCCGATTCCGAGATGGTGGCGAAGGCGCCGACGTCGATCCCGTTGGTGGAGGCGGCAGCCCTCCCCCTCGTCGCGGTGACGACCTGGTATGCCCTCTACGATTATGCTGACATTGGCCCCAAGCAATCGCTGCTTGTTATGGGCGGGACTGGCGGGGTTGGCCATGTTGCTGTGCAGATGGCCAAGGCGCGCGGCGCTTATGTGGTCGCGGTATCCGGGGGTGCAGACAAATGCGCGCTTGCGAAGGGATTGGGCGCCGACGCGGTGATCGATTATCGAACAGCCGCGCCGGATGATTATGCCGGCTTTGCTCGTTCAGTGGGCGGATTTGATTTTGTCTTCAACACCCCTGGCGCGGCCTCGATCAATGCAGCGGTCAAGGCCGCGTCTTTTGGCGGGACGATCCTCGATATCCTCGGGCAGTTTCCCACCGAGTACGGCTTCCAATTGAAGTGGCTGAATTTCAAAAGCGTTTTTGCCGCGACGCCGATTGTCGATGGCACCGAGAAAGCGCGGGTCGGCCACATCCTGGCGGAGGTTGCAAGCCTCGTCGATGATGCAAAGCTACGCCCGCTTATCGACGAGCGGCGGTTCGGCTTCTCCGAGGTCGGTGCCGCCCATGAGGTGGCGGAGCACAATAGTCCGACGGGCAAAGTCCTCCTCACCCATGACCTCTCGTGAGGTTGTTAATCCGGAATAGGCATATCGGCGAGACGAAACAGGGGGTGAAGCGTCAAATCGGCGATCTGGAGCCGGGCGATCCCCTCATCGGCGCGCAACAAAGCGCAGAGCACGTCACTTACGATCGCGCCCTCATCGCGCAGGTCTTGGGCGCTCGCGATCACCTGGCCTCCCGTAGTGATTACATCTTCAACCACTGTCACCCGCTTGCCGGCGAAATCGATGCCCTCGGCGATGCGGCAGGTGCCGTAGTCCTTGCGCTCCTTGCGAACGAAAACGGCAGGAAGCCCGGTCTTGAGCGACAGCGCGGTCGCAATCGGCACGCCGCCGAGTTCAAGGCCTGCAAGAACCTCCGTCTGCGGTGGGATCAGCTTGGCCATGTGGGTCGCGATCGGGTCCAATAGAGCGGGAAGGGCCTCAAAGCGGTATTTGTCGAAATAAAAATCCGACGTCTGACCGGACCGAAGTGTGAACGATCCCGTCAGATAAGCGGCATCCACAATGCGCTGCGCAAGGGCTGGTTTGTCCATGGGGTCTTGAGCCACGTCGATCACCCGTGTCCGGACAGATAGCGCTCGGCTTCGAGGGCGGCCATGCAGCCCATGCCCGCGGCCGTAACAGCCTGTCGATAAATGTCGTCGGTCACATCGCCGGCGGCGAACACGCCGGGAAGGGAGGTTGCCGTGGAGTCCGGCTCGGTGATGATGTACCCGCCGTCTTTCATCTTGACTTGGCCTTGGAACAGCTCGGTCGCCGGTTGGTGGCCGATGGCGATAAAGACGCCATGGGTCTGGCGGTCTTCAACGGCGCCGGTTTTGATGTTTTTAAGACGCACACCCGTTACACCCGCAGGATCGTCTGCCCCCAGCACATCATCTAAGACCGTGTCCCAAACGACCTCGACCTTGGGATGGTCGAGCAGCCGGTTTTGCAAGATCTTTTCGGCCCGTAACGTATCGCGCCGGTGCACCAGCGTGACCTTCGAGGCAAAATTGGTGAGGAACAGGGCTTCTTCGACAGCTGTGTTGCCGCCGCCCACGACCACCACGTCTTTGTCGCGGTAGAAAAACCCATCGCAGGTCGCGCAGGCCGAGACCCCGTATCCTTTGTATTTTTCCTCCGAGGGAAGACCGAGCCATTTTGCTTGGGCGCCCGTCGCGATAATAAGCGTGTCAGCGGTGTAGACAGCGCCGCTGTCCCCAGTCAGGGCGATC
>JBCDJA010000113.1:0-7187 GCA_038748465.1 Pseudomonadota bacterium | reverse complement strand
TTTCGGTTTGCCGGGATGTTACCCGCTGCATCGAGCCGCCAGCCTTGCAGATAATATCCGCCGGCATTGCGCAAATAGCCGCTGGTGTCGGTCGTAAACGACCCGGCCCGGGTATAGACCAAATCCCCACCGGTGCTGTTGGTTGCATCGCTCGACACAGCGAAGAACCCGTTGCCGTTAATTGCAAGATCCGAGATCGAATTCGTTGCCTGAATAAGGCCTTGTTGCTCGATCCGGTTGATCGCTTTGGCCTGGACGCCGCCGGAGGAAAAGCTCGACACACCGCCTGAAGAGGCGAGAAGGGTCGCGAACTGTGTTTCGCTCTCCTTGTAGGACACGGTGTTGATGTTGGCGATGTTGTTCGACGTGGAGGCAATGGCGCGACTTTGCGCCGAAAGCCCTGACACGCCGGTGAAAAGCGCCCCGTAAAGACTCATTTTTCTACTCCGTACTCACACACAAGGTCTCGCTTGGACCACGGTTATTGCAGCACCCAATCCAGCCCGGAAGGTGCCAGCGGGGATCAGCTTTCTGCCGGTAACTGACTGACCTTGAAGATGTCAGAGAGCTGTAATTTCATGCCATTGACATAGAGGATGGGCTCGCCCCCCTCCATCGATACCGTTTCGACCACGCCGTTGACGGCAGTTCGTGCGCCGATGGTTGCGCCGTTTCCGTCTTGCGCGGCGATGTTCAGCGTATAGGCCCCATCTGGCAGGAGGTTGCCCGCATTGTCCCGGCCATCCCAGATGAAATCATGGGCGCCGGTCGCTGTTTGGCCCTCATCGACAAAAACGATCTGGCCGGCCTCGTTCAGCACAGTGAGCGCCGTTTGCTCCGCCGATCCGGTGAGGGTGTATTGCCATTTCGCCGAGCCTTCGGACAAAATCGAGGTGTCGCCCGCCGCTTCGACCTGGGTGCCGAGGTAATCGAGCGCCATAGAAAATCCATTGCCTGATTGCAGGGCAATCAATTGTTCCAGATTGTCGTTCGTCGCAATCGCTTGCTCAACAGAGGTATACTGAACGAGTTGCGAGGTGAACTCATTCGTATCCATGGGATCGAGCGGATCTTGGTTCTGTAGCTGCTCGGTCAACAGGGTGAGGAATGTGTCGAAATTCTCCGCAAGCCCTGTGGCGGCCGTTGCCGACTGCGAGATCGATTGGTTGCCGATGGCGGAAATGTCCATGGGAGCTCCTTAGGTGTAAACATCGATCCGCTCACGGGAAATCAGATCGATCCCGTAGCGCTCAAGGGTGTTGTCAGCGGCCGGTTGCCTTTCTTGGGTGTCGTCGGCCGCAGCATCCTGGGCCATTTCCACACGCCATTCCTGCCATTCTTCATAGAGCGATGCGCGCTCATCGGCGCCGCCGCCCGATAGCGAGAAATTCAGGCTCGCGCGCTCGGCATCAAAGCCCTGGGCCTGTAGCGCGCGCTCAAGCTGGCGTGCGTCGCGCTCAAGCAAATCGAGGGTCGATGCTTTTTCAACCACCAGATGGGCCTCAACCCGTCCCTGGTCGGAGATTTCAAGGCGCACATCCACCCGGCCAAGTTCTGCCGGATCGAGACGAATTTCAAAGCTGGTATTGCCGTCGACCGCCTGCTTAGCGATGTGGGCCGCCATGTCTTTGGCGGGTATGGGAGGCTGGGCGCGTGCCGGGGCTTTCTCGGCGGCGGTGCGGGCAAGCGCCATGTCCTGGGATGCCGGGTCCAAGGTCGCCGCGGTGCCCATCGGCCCCCGGCCTGCCTCGGCGCCGGAGCCTGGCAGAGTGTTGATAGCGAGCTCGACGTCGCTCAGCGGATCCGGGAAGACCGGCGATACGAAAAGGGTAGGCGCGGTGCGTGCCATCGCTGGCTGGCCCGCGGAGGCTTGCGGCCCAAGGCCCTTACCAAGCGACAAGATCGTGTCCCCAGATGCAAGGCCCGCACGGATTTTCGGCTTGACGGCTGCAGCTTGCGCGCCGCTCGTTATGGCGGTGCTGGCCATCGCCGCAGAGACGATCCCGGCTTTGCTTGAAGCTTGGCCGGGCGCTTTTCCAGCGCCCTGGGCCAATGCGATTTTGCCGGCAAAGGCCGAGCGGAGGTCGATCGGCTCGCCCGCAGCGCTTAGGGCAAGGCCGTCTTGCAGCGATGCCGGACCGGCGATCGCGTCAACGCCAGGGGCTTGTCCGCTCGCCAAGGACGCGGTCTTAGACCCATCGGAGGCGCTCTGAGCGTTTTGTGCAGCTTCCACCGCACCCTGAGCATCGCGAACCGCTTGGCGTTGCACCGCTTCCCTGGACGCGCCAAGCGCGTCGGCCTCTAAAGAGGGGCCCGGCGCGATGCCGTCCGCGGCAATTCTGTCGGTGTCGATCAGGGCGTCCATCGACATCGTCTGAGTGTCAAGGTCGGTAAGGCCGTCATCACCGGCACCTGACCCCTCGGCTACCGCCTCATCGTGGCCGTACAGCGCGTCGTCGTCGCTGGAGGCGTTATCTTCGTGCCCATCATCGCCTAAACCTGGTGCGTCGCGGCGGTCATCGGCGTGATGATCATCGAAGGCCTCACGGGTCTCCTCCCGGGGGCGATCAAGGCCGTGCTCGTCCGTATGCACCGGCTCTGTCCGCTCGGAAACGAACTGAGGCAGCCGCATATCGTTCGGCCGATCTGCAAATTTCGGGGACGGTAACAGGCTCTCAAACGCCGTAGCCCTCTCAGAAGGGCCACCGCGTTGGTGCCCCTTCCGGCCTGCCGACAGCAGGTCCGAAAGGGGCGAGCCTGTGGTTGCAGTACTCACACTCATAAAACGCACTCACACACTCTGCACCACATGCGCAAACACCCTGAGCAAGCGGTGGACCAGTTCCGTTTTCCGCTGAAACCCTCACAAAATCAGCCTTTTGGCGGTTTGACGCGGGCATCCTGCCAGGCGTGATTTGCCGGTCGCGGCAAGCTTTACCCCATCGAAGCTGCCGTGCCTTACCGGCTAGGCCATCTGCTGCCCCTCTTTGTCGTGTCCGTGCAAACACCGAGGCATCGCATGGCATTGGCTTTGCTACCCACCGTGTGCAGATGGTGCGCAGAAGGCGGGCCATCGACGCTGAAGGGCCCGAAATTCGGGGCGTTTGACGGCCGCAAGGGGCCCGCGCCCGGGCTTACACGCCAGAAGGGCGGAAAGGAATGACTAGAGAGGCCGCCCCGGCGGCAAAGCTTGCCGACCGCTACCCCGGCAAGCCTCACCGTGGACTGAGGAAGCAGACGATGAGCGTCAATCTCATTCTAGGCAGTGCTCTGACAGCCCTCAATGCCAATCAGGCGGCGTTGCGCGCGACCTCAACCAACGTTGCGAACGTCAATTCCACCGATTACGCCCGGCGAGAGGTGACCTTCGGGACTGCGGCGTCCTCGGGCAATCTTTATGGGGTGAAGATTGAGGAATTGGAACGGGTCGTTGACCGGTTCCTGCGGGCCGAAACCCTCAAAATGTCTTCAAGTTTTGAAGAACATTCCATCGCTTCGGATTTTCAGCAGCGCCTTCAATCCTATCTGGGTGATCCCACGGGCGATCTCACGCTGTCCTCCCGCCTCAACGACATGCTCGGGTCCATGACCCAGATCGCAGCCGACCCCTCCGCGCTTTCAATGCGGATGGATGTCGTGAACGACGTGCAGCAATTGGCTGACATGTTTTCGCAAACCGGTCGGACGATCCAAAATTTCCGTCAGGAGGCGAACGACCGGATCGATGAGAACATCGCCCGGGCCAACCAGCTCATCACGACGATCCATGAGCTTAATCCGCGCATACAACAAAGCCAGGTGGGTGGGGGCGATCCCGATGCCCTGTTAGACCAGCGGGATATGGCCGTCCGGCAATTGTCCGAACTGATGGAAATCACGGTCAATGAGCAGGACGACGGGCAAATTTTTGTGGCGACCCGCTCAGGCTTCAGCCTGGTGGCCTCAACCCGCATGGAATTGCAATACGACGCACCGGGATATGTCGATGCCGCGACGCAATTTCCGACCATCACTGCCCACCGGGTCGACAGCACCTCGGGCGTTGTCAGCACCTCGGGCAGCGACTTTACCCACCACATCACATCCGGCGAAATCCGCGGCCTCCTGAGCATGCGCGATACGGTGCTGCCGAATTATGCCCAAGAGCTTGGGTCCTTGGCCTCGGGTGTGTTCGATGCGGTGAATGCCGTCCACAACAATTCCGCCTCGGTTCCCGCTCCGGCGAGTTTGACGGGGCACAATACGGGCCTTCTGGCGGCCGATAACCACAACTTCACCGGCACGACATGGCTTGGCGTTGTGGATCCAAACGGCGGTCTTGTCCGCAAGATCGAGGTTGATTTCACCGCCAATCAATTGTCGATCGACGGGGCCGCGCCGGTGGCCTTCGGCGGCACCACCCTCGGGGCTGCAATCGGCGCCATCAACACCGCGCTTGCGGGGGTTGGCTCGGCCAGCTTATCCACCGGCGGTCAGTTGACGTTGAGCGCGAGCGGGGGCAACGGCATTTCGCCCCTCCAGGATGAGGCGCCGCCGAGCGACCGGGGTGGGCGCGGATTTTCTCAAGTTTTCGGCCTCAACGATCTTGTGACCGGCCGTCAGGCTACGTCGTTCAATACGGGGATCGCCGGCGCTGACCTGGCGCGTTTTACGGCCGGGGGGCAAATCGATCTTCAGCTGACCGGCGCGGATGGTCAGGTGTTGACATCGGTCAACTACACAATGACCGGGACAGAAACCGTGGCAACTGTTGTTGCGGCACTCAATACGGGGCTGTCCGCCTTCGGTACTGTGGCCCTTGATGCCGAGGGACGATTGGCCTTCACACCCGATGCTGCGTATGCGGATGCTGCGCTTGATGTGACCAATGACACGACGGCGCGGGGGACGACCAGCGTTGCGTTCCAAGATTTCTTTGGCGTCGGGCGGGCGGCAAAAATGGAGCAATCCTTGGATCTTAGCGTTGGCGCTGCGTTCACGGCCGATCCAACGCGCCTTAGCTTGGCCCAGCTCGATGTGGATGGGGCGACTGTGGTGGGCGATTTAGTCCTCGCGCAGGACGACAATCGCGGCGCCTTGGCGCTTGCCGATCTCAATTCTACCACCCGCACCTTTGAGGCGGCCGGCTATCTGCAATCGGTTCAGACAACGCTGTCGGGTTATACCTCAACGGTCCTCACCGACTTTTCAATCCGTGCACAGTCAAGCGAAGCCTTGCGGGCCTCGGCCGAGACGCTCAAATCCGAGCTTGACACGCGCGTGGCTGACCAATCGGGCGTCAATCTCGATGAGGAATTCGCCAATCTCGTCATCTACCAAAAAGCCTATAACGCCGCGGCACGGCTCGTGACGACGGCGGAAGAAATGTACGACATTCTGCTAAGCGCCGTCTGATCGCGCTTCGGCAAAGGAGAAGAGCAATGACACGGGTTTCAGACGCCAATCAAAGCCAAGTCCTGCTAATGGAGGTGATGCGCGCAAACCGCGCCTTGCAGACCACGCAAGATCAGGTCGCTACGGGCAAGGCCGTTGATACGTTCCAGGACCTTAAGGGCGATACATCAGCGCTCCTGTCGTCCAAGCGGCTTTTACAGCAGACTGAGCAATACGATATCATTACCAAACGCGTCAATCAGCAGCTCGAAACCCAAGACCTGCATCTGAGCGAGGTCTATAACGCCGTGGATGGCTTGGTCCAACAACTGACCGAAGCGTTGACCCAAGGCGAGGCCCAAGCCTTTATGGACGGGGTCGAAAGCGCCTTTGACCGGGTTGTCTCGGTGCTCAATTCCCAAGCGGATGGAAAATATCTTTATGGCGGTACCCTGAGCGATTCTGCGCCGGTGACCCTCACAACCCTCGATGATTTGGGGCTTGCCGCCGCCTCCGGCGATGCGTTTCGCGATAACACGCGAGAGCCCACCGTTCGCCTCGATGCGACCGTGTCAATCAAGCCGGGCTTCCTTGCCGGTGATATCGGCGGTGAGGTGATGCAACAGATTAAGGCCATCAAGGATTACAACGATGGCACCGCGGCCTTCGACGGGCCCTTAACCGATGCACAAATCAACGAATTGTCGGCCCGGCTCGACGCGCTGAAGACCGCGGCCGATGGGGTGAGCACCAAGCTTGCGATCAACGGCAACAATCAGCGTCTCGCCGATGACATGCTCCTGCGCCATGAGGCCAGCCGCATCACGCTGACCAATTTGGTCTCCGATATCGAGGACGTGGACATGGCCGAAGCGCTGACGCGCCTCAATCAGGATCAGATCAAGCTTGAGGCCTCCATGCGGGTGCTGTCCCAGCTCAACAATTTGAGCCTCATGAACTTTCTCTAACGTTTTTGTGATCATGCGGTCGTTAGTGGTTTTTGAAACCGCTTCTTCGCACTTTGCGTAGGGTCCCATAGCATCGCACTCAGACCGGTGCTTGACCGTCTCTTTCAGGGGCGCAAAAAACGCGACGACCGACTGACCGGCCCGAAGACCCTCCATGGTCCCATCGCTGAAACGGGCCGGTTTTTTTCTGCCCATTTCCTTGGTTTGCCAAGCACCGGCGGCTTGTGCCCGCGCCGCTTGCGGCCTATATCCTCGCGCTTGAGGATAGAACCATGAGTGAACAAACCTGCAGGCTACCGCTGCCGGCACAAAGCGGGCTGAATTCGTTGGGGTTCGACCGGCCGCCAAGCGAAACCCGTGTGGTTGTCGCAATGTCTGGCGGCGTCGATAGCTCAACGGTTGCAGCGATGCTGAATGCCGAAGGCTATGACGTGGTGGGGCTGACGCTACAGCTTTATGATCACGGCGCTGCGGTCATGAAAAAAGGGGCCTGCTGCGCGGGCCAAGACATCTATGACGCGCGTGCCGTCGCGGCAAAACTCGGCTTTCCGCATTATGTGCTGGATTTCGAGAGCCGGTTTCGAACCGACGTGGTGGACGATTTCGTTGACAGTTACCTGCGCGGCGAAACGCCAATCCCCTGCGTGCGGTGTAATGAGCGGGTCAAATTCCGGGACATGCTGGATATGGCGCGCGATCTCGGGGCCGATTGCCTAGCAACGGGCCATTATGTGCAACGGGCTGTCGGTGTGGGCGGGCCGGAGCTTCACCGCGCGGTCGACCCCTCGCGCGATCAAAGTTACTTCCTGTTTTCGACCACCCGCGAGCAGCTTGACTTTTTGCGGT
>JBCDJA010000112.1:0-7242 GCA_038748465.1 Pseudomonadota bacterium | reverse complement strand
TCATAGGGGGTCATTTCCACAAGCACCTTGTCGCCGGCAAGCACACGAATGCGGTTTTTACGCATTTTACCTGCCGTGTGCGCGATGATCTCGTGCTCGTTCTCAAGCTTGACCCGGAAGGTGGCGTTTGGAAGCAATTCCATCACCACACCTTCAAATTCCAACAAGTCTTCTTTCGCCATTCCTCACCTGTCTCGGACGTCAGGCCGGGAACATGCGGACCCTCGGGGCAAAAATCAAGGCACCGAGGCCGATTTAAGGCCCGTTACCCCCCACCAAACCAAGCTATTCGGCTGCAAATCGCTGCTTCAGGCGCTTGAACAGCCCATCTCGGGTCGCCCGATAGGCCTCAAGGCGCTGCTCGCGGCTGCCATGGACCGCCGTGGGGTCGATTGTCGGCCAATATTCGATGTCCACCGCCATGGTTCGGGTCAGTTCTACGGCCTTGTGCTGGGCTTCCGGCGTCAAGGAAATCACCAGATCAAAGGAGCCCTCCTCAACCTGGTCGAAGGACCGGGGGCGGTGGCCCCCCACATCGATGCCGATTTCCTCCATCACCGCGACGACAAAGGGGTCCAGCTCTCCGGCCCTTACACCGGCTGAATCAACGTACACGAATTGTCCGTAAAGATGCTTCATGATGGCAGCCGCCATCGGAGACCGCACAGCATTAAAATTGCACGCAAACAACACGGCGCCGGGCAGGTCTTCGCCGTTCGGCCCGCGCATGAGGTCTACCCCCGGCTATGATGAAGGGCGCAGATAAGCGTGAACAGCCGTCGCGCTGTGTCAAAATCAAGCTCGATCTTTCCCTCCAAACGCTCCATGAGAAGGGTTGATCCCTCATTGTGGAGCCCACGCCGACCCATATCGATCGCCTCGATTTGGGAGGGCGAGGCGGTGCGGATTGCCGAATAATAGCTGTCGCAAATTGCGAAATAGTCCTTCACGATCCGGCGAAAGGGACTGAGGGAGAGGATGATCGTGCCGTGCTCACCATCGTCCGCTGCAAGACGAATATCGAAGACAAGGCGGTTTTCTACCCGGCTTAAATTGAGCGCATACGGCCCGCCCGGCGAGCCGTGAGGCCGAAAGAAATTCTCCTCCAGCAGATCGAAAATCGCAACCTGGCGCTCATGCTCGACATTCGGATCGTGCCGGCCCCTGATTTCCTCGGCAAGATCGATTGCCGCCAGTTTAAAGGCCTGATCCTTATCGACGTCGGGTGTCTCGGTCATCGCCCTCAGCTCCGCCCCCTACAGATTAAGACGGATACCGATGCTTCGACCATGCGCGTCAAGCCCCTCGGCCGTGGCAAGGCGCATCGCGGAGGGTCCAAGCGCCCGCAAGGCGTCCGGTGTGCATTTAAGGAGCGTTGACCGCTTCAGAAAATCGAAGACCGAGAGGCCCGAGGCAAAACGCGCGCTGCGCGCCGTCGGCAGCACATGGTTGGGCCCCCCGATGTAATCGCCGATTGCCTCTGGGGTGTAAGGCCCAAGGAAGATCGAGCCCGCATTGCGGATCCGCTCGGCCAGACTGTCCGGGTCCGCCACAGCGAGTTCCAGATGCTCCGGCGCCAGACGATCGATCAAGGGCACAGCAGCATCAAGGGACGGCACCTCAATAATTGCCCCGTAATCGGCCCAGCTCGCGCCGGCAATCTCAGCCCGCGGTAGGGTCGTCAACTGCGCCTGCATCGCTTTCGCCACCTCATCGGCCAGCCCCTTGGATGGCGTCATGAGGATGCTTTGCGAGGAGGGGTCATGCTCGGCTTGGCTAAGGAGATCGGCGGCAATCCAGTCTGGATTGTTGTCTTCGTCAGCCACCACCAGGATCTCGGAGGGCCCGGCGATCATATCGATCCCGACCGTGCCGAAGACGTACCGTTTGGCTGCTGCGACATAGGCATTGCCCGGACCCACGATCAGGTCCACCGGCGCGATGGTCGGGGTGCCATAGGCAAGCGCCCCAATGGCCTGGGCCCCGCCGACCCGGTAAATCTCATCGATACCGCCTAGATGGGCCGCCGCCAAAACAAGATCATTCACCACACCGTCCGGTGTCGGAACGACCATGACCACACGCTCGACCCCGGCAGCGCGTGCGGGGATGGCATTCATTAGCACCGAGCTTGGATACGCGGCCGTGCCGCCGGGCACATAAAGCCCCGCCGCCGCCACGGGCCGCCAGCGCCAGCCGAGCTCCACACCTGCCTCGTCGGTAAACCGATGATCGGCCGGGACTTGCTTGGCATGGAAGCTTTCAATGCGTTGGGCCGCAAGATCGAGTGCCGCGCGCAAGTCTGGAGCGAGCGCCCGATAGGCCGCCTCGGCGCGGTCAAGCGGCAGGGAAAGCTCAGCCGGAGCGAGGTCAATCCGGTCAAATTCCGCCGTATACGCGCATAAGGCCGCATCGCCCTGCTCGCGGACTGCCGCCAAGATCGCCGATACCGTCCGGCTCACATCCTCGGTGGTTTCGCGCTTGGCATGGAGCAGCGCATGGAAGGCCTCCTCAAAGCCCGCGCTGCCCGCCTTAAGCCGTCGAGCCATGGGCCTTCGGCTCCTCATCCGCGTCATCATGGTGGGGAAGATGCTGGGTGCGCCAGGGCGGCCCGATATCGCGCAAATGACCGTCGATGCACTCGACCTGCAAGCGCATCATCGCGTCCCCGGCGAACACCAGCCGAATCTCTTCGGTTCCTTCCGCGCCGCCGGCCCGAAAGTCGATGGCCAAAAGGGACAGAAACGCGTCCTTGGAGCGCGGATCGATGTTGCGGGCTTGAACGCTCAGAACCGAATTGAAGGTCAGGCCGGCGCGGACCCTGCGATAGCGCCCCGCGCTCTGTTTCCTGCCGTCCTTTTGGTCGACTTCCTCCCACATAAACCGGGAGAACATGGCCGCAAAGCGTCGCGATCGGGGCAGATATTTCATCTCCCCGACGGTGGTAATCCCATCTTGCAGCCGCGCCGAAAGGACCTCGAGGTCTTCAGCATCTTCAGCGGCGAGCGTTTGCCCCATCGCTACCCCTATTGGCTCAGAAAATCAGGATTGGTGGGCCACAAGAGCGCAGCTCAGGCCCGCAGGTCGGGCAGGGAGCCGCGCCGTTCAATTCCGGCGCATCTTAGTCATTGCGGCCGCGAAGAAAAGCCCGGCCGCTGCGGCATGACCACCAGGGAAATGCTACATCGCCAAGCCTTGCGCGTCGTCCACCACCAGCGCTTCGCCATTCATGTAGTCGTTTTGAGGGTCGACCATAAACAGCAGCGTGCGGTTGAGCTCGGCCGCCTCGCCGATGCGCCGGCGCGGGAACTTGGCCAATTCCGCCTTGCCCGCATCGGTCTCCCAGTGGAAATCGTTGATCTCCGTCCGGAAATAACCGGGGCAAAGGGCATTGACCCGGATGCCGAAGCGCGCCCATTCGCGGGCATGGGCGGCCGTCATATGTTTGATCGCCGCTTTTGATATGCAGTATACAGAAAGACCAGGCAACACCCGCATCGACGCGATGGACGAGATGTTGACGATGCGCCCAGGGCGCGGCGCCCCGCCCTCGCCCGCTTGTTTTGCGGCCGCGATCCATTTGTGGGCGCAGAGTTGCGACAGCCGCCAGGGGGTTTTGACATTGATGGTCATGATCTGGTCGTACTCATCCGGCGTCTGCTCATGCGCTCGGCCCGACAGATTAATGCCCGCATTGTTGATGAGGACAGTCGGCGTGCCAAACGCCGCCTCGGTTGCCGCCATCAAACCCTCAGCGCCCTCCGGGTCCATCGCATCGAAGGCGATGGCCGCCGCCTCGCCGCCCGCAGACGTGATCTCACCCACTAAATCTTCCAACCGGTCGACCCGGCGCGCGGCGCACACCACCTTGGCGCCCGCTGCGGCAAGCGCCTTGGCAAACTCCCGGCCAAAGCCACTTGAGGCGCCCGTTACGATGGCGCAATCGCCTGTTAAATCCGTCAACGCGTTACTCCGCAGCTTGGGGAAGCGCCTCAATGGCGCTCAGAACTTGATCGAGGGCCGCCCGGAAGGCCGGCGGGTTCTCGCTCATGGGAAAGTGCCCGAGATCGGGGGAGCGGACGATGGTCACCCCCCTGATAAGCTGGGTCAGCTCGGCGGTATGCTCTTCGGTGCAGCTCCAGTCCCAATCGCCGGCGATGACATAAAGCTTGTGCCCCACCCGGGAGAGCGCCTCGCCATCGCCTCGGCTGTCATGCTCGATGCCAGCATAATTGAAATCGCCCGCCAGAAGGCCTGGCGCGCCGCGCATATAGATCCACTCAATCTCTTTGCGGAGCGTTTCCGGCGCGGTCGCGGGCATCACGCTTGCAACCAGCGGTCGGATCAGCGTGTTGGCATTGACCTCTGGATGGTCCACAAACTCCATCAGGTGCGACCAAGCTGGCTCATGGTCGCGGGCCTGCAAGCCAATAAAGGCGCTGAAGTGATCGGGATGGTCGCGCGCTATATCGAACATCACATAGCCGCCCATGGAGCAGCCCAGGAGGATCGGCTGGTCAAGCCCCAAGCCGTCGCAAAACGCTTTCGTGAAGGCGACATAAAAATCCCGGGTTAGTTTGTAGTCCTCATTCCACCACCCCTCTGGGGGCAGCGACCGCCCGTGATAGGGCAGATCGAACGCAATCAGCCGATAGCGGTCGGCAAGCTCCCTGTCGTTCAACAGGTGGCGAAACTCCAGACTATCGGCACCCGCCGTATGCAGGCACACAATGGCCGGCCCCTCGCCCGCCTCCTCAAAATAGGTGCGGTACTGACGGCCCTCCACCTCAAGCGTGATATAGCGGCCGGTAATGGGTTCAATCATTGCCATAATTTATCCCTCCTTATGCTGAAGGTGTGAGAGAATTCCTGTCAAAGCATGCATGTTCGCCCAGAGCTTGCGGGGATCGCCGTCAAAGGCGAACCGGCTTTCCACGCGCCCATCCTTGGTGGACCCCCCTTGCAGGGCCATGGCCAGAACGCCGTTCGTTGTTGGGGTTGCGGGCGCCACAAAATCGGCCCAGGCCTCGGGCGCCCCGGCAACCGAAAAATCGGGCGCGCGATCCCCCGCAGCGCCGAGGCGCACGGTGCCGCGGTTGACGGCAATCACGTGACGGTCGGCGCCCGCATCGAGGGCGGCCACGAAATCAGCATGTTTGGTCGCGGTTTGGATCGCCGGGTCGGCCTCGGCTGCCGCACAGGCGGCTGCAAGACGGTCCGGCGACAGGGCGTGGTCTGTCATTGGCACCTCCCAAATCTGACGGGCTTGACCCCGTTCTGGGCGAAGAGCCTAACGACGATTGGAAGCGATGGGAACCAACCCGGTTGGGTGGTTGTGCCCAGGACCTTGAAAGGACCGGTTATTTGGGTTCGTGAACCCGCTCGATGATGGCACCGACCCGGCCGAGCTTGTCTTCAATCCGCTCAAACCCGCGATCGAGATGGTAGACGCGGTTCACCAGGGTCTCTCCATCGGCGCCAAGGCCAGCCAGCACCAGCGAGACAGAAGCCCGCAAATCGGTCGCCATCACCGGCGCGCCTTTCAGCTTCGGCACGCCTGTTATGGTCGCCGTTTGCCCCTCCACATGGATGTCAGCGCCCATGCGCATCAGCTCCGGCACATGCATGAACCGGTTTTCGAAAATCGTTTCGGTAATGCGCGACACGCCCTTCGCCGTCGCCATCATGGCCATGAACTGGGCTTGCAGATCGGTCGGAAAGCCGGGGAACGGCTCGGTCATCACATCGATGCTCAGGGGGCGGCCATTCTCTCGCGTGACAGTGAGCCCCTCCGGCACCTCGCGCACAAGCACCCCTACATCCCGCAGGATGGGAATGACCCCGGCGATCAGATCGCCCCGTGCACGCTCAAGCAAAAGCTCACCGCCGGCAATGCCCACGGCCATGGCATAGGTGCCCGTCTCGATCCGGTCTGGGATCACGCTGTGGGTCGCGCCGGTGAGGCGCTCAGCCCCCTGAATATGAATGCTGCTCTCGCCGGCGCCTTCGATGGTGGCGCCCATGGCCGACAAACAGTCCGCTAGGTCCATGATTTCTGGCTCGCGGGCAGCGTTGCGGATGACTGTCTCGCCCTTGGCAAGCGCGGCCGCCAGCATGATGTTTTCCGTCGCGCCAACCGAGGCAAAGGGGAACGTGACTTCCGCCCCGACAAGCCCCGCGGGCGCGCGCAGATCCACATAGCCATCGCGCAGATCGATCTCGGCACCGAGCGCACGGAAGCCTTCAAGGTGCATGTCCACGGGCCGGGTACCAATGGCGCAGCCCCCCGGCAGGGAGACCCGCGCCGTGCGACACCGCGCCAACAGCCCGCCGGCGACAAGAAAACTGGCGCGCATCTTCCGCACCAGATCGTAGGGCGCGAGGGTGTTGGTGATGCGGGCGGCGGTGAGGGTCAGGCTCGCCCCGTCCCGCGTCGCCGTGACCCCGTGTTGGGCCAAAATTTCACAGAGCAGGCGAATGTCGGCGAGGTCGGGGGTGTTTTCGAGCACCAGCGGTTCGTCGGTCAGCAGGCTTGCGATCATCAGCGGCAGGGCCGCGTTTTTCGCCCCGCTGACCCGGATGGCGCCCTTGAGCGGGCCATTACCCTGAATGCGAATGCTGTCCAACCGACTGGTCCCCTTCATCCATGCAACGCCTCGCCGGCCCGTTGCCGCCAAGGAGCGCATCTTGGCCGCTCACTGGTTGCCAGAGCGTTTCAAGCGCGTTTCGGCTAGCCCGGCAGGCTTGGCCGGGGCAAGTGTCAAGACTGTGGCCGCTCGGTGTCCGGTGTGGCGGGCGTGTCGTCGGTGTGGCCTTCCGGCCGCGCCGCGGCGTTGGGGGCGTCCGATGGGGGCTCACTGGTCTGACAGGCGTCAGGCGAGGTGCCGACCTGGGGCGCTGGTTCGCCGGGCTCGCTTGGGTGCGTGGCGGCCCGGCGGCGCGCTTGATCTTTGCGCCGGCGCAGATTGGCGCGGAGCTGGTCGGCGAGCTGTTTTTTGCGCGTGTCTGACGGCGATGGCATCGCGGCGGGCCCTTTCCCTTCGGCCGGCCCAACAGCGGGCTTTCCAACCGCCGGGGCTCTTGCTAGATAGGCGCCCTTCGCCCTCCCGCGCAAGCTGTGGGGGCCTCACGCCTCGCCGATCGTTTCCAAACGCTCTGTCACAAAGGTGGGGCGGTGTTTCAGGTTCGCTGCTGTAGCTCAGGGGTAGAGCACTCCCTTGGTAAGGGAGAGGCCGGGAGTTC
>JBCDJA010000111.1:0-7330 GCA_038748465.1 Pseudomonadota bacterium | reverse complement strand
TCAGCCCAGGCTGCGGGCAATCGCCTGCGCGGCCGCCTGCGGGTCGGGTGCGCCCGTGATGGGCCGGCCAATGACCAACACATCCGCGCCGCGGTCCAGCGCCTCGCGCGGGGTCATCGTGCGGCGTTGGTCGCCCTGGTCTGCTGCGTCGGGACGAAGGCCCGGCACAACAAGCAAAAAATCGGGTCCATGGGCAGCGCGCAAGGCCTCGATTTCGAAGGCGCTGCACACACAGCCCTCAAGGCGCGCTTCCGCGGCAAGGGCGGCGAGCCTGGCAACGTGCCCGCCCAAGGGTCTTTGCGGGTCAAAGCCAACGGCTTCGATGGCCGCCTCGTCAAGGCTCGTCAAGATCGTCACCGCGATAAGCTGCGTCGGCGAGCCGGGTGCCACGGCCGCCCGCGCGGCCTCAAGCATTGCCCGTCCCCCGGACGCGTGGAGCGTGACGAGCGCCGGGGCCAAGGGGGCGATGGCACCGAGCGCGCCCGCCACCGTATTTGGGATGTCGTGCAGTTTGAGATCGAGAAAGACCGGAAGCCCTAGGGCTTGCACATCCCGAACGATGGAAGGCCCGCCAGCGCAGAACAATTCAAGGCCCACCTTCACCCCGCCGATATGAGGCGAGACCGCTTGGGCCAGTGCCAAGGCCTCTGACGGGTTTGCCCGATCGAGGGCCAGGAAGACCGGATTTTTGGCCTTGGCCAAAGCGGCCTTGGCTATTGGAGACGGGGGCGGGCCAGTCACCTGCCGGTCAGCGCTGGGATGCGGTTATGCCGCCTGCGGTCAACGCCGGGACCGCGGCCCCACCGCTGGGAGCGGCCCCACCGCTGGGAGCGGTCCCACCGCTGGGAGCGGCCGAAATGTCATCTTGCGATTTCTGCAATTCGTCCTCGGTGCGCGCGAGGTTGCGGCGGAGAACAGCGGCCTCTGCCCGGGCTTTGCGTTTTTCCTTGCGATGGCGGCCGTCCGCCATCCACTGGTAAATCAGGCCCGTGAAGAGCCCCAGCAGAAACGCCGAAAACGCCAGCAAAAACACGGGAACTTCGATGGTCAGATTGGACGCAACGCCTGCCAAGGGGTCGGCCGATAGCGTTACCGATTGCCGGTTTGCTACCGTCAGCACCACCACGACAATCGCGACCCCAAGCCCGAGGATCCAGGTGATGAGCCTGCCGACCCAACTTACCGGGTTGGTCATAGGGAGCGATCCTGATGGACCATCATGATGGGCGCTGGTTCCGCCTTGGAGGGCGGATTATTGAGCCGCTCGCGCAGTTCTTTCCCGGCTTTAAAATAGGGGACGTTCTTGGCGTCCACCGCCACGGGCTCGCCGGTCCGCGGGTTGCGCCCCATGCGGGCATCGCGCATCCGAACCGAAAAAGCCCCAAACCCCCGCAATTCAACGCGATCGCCATTGGCAAGGGCCCTAGCGATTTCATCGAAAATGGTCGAGACGATGCGTTCAACGTCCCGATGGAACAGGTGGGGATTGCTCTCGGCGATGCGATTCACGAGCTCTGATTTTATCATGTCTTGCTCCGAACCGGTTTGGCGACCGCAACTCAAACCGTGCCGGCAATCCTCCATACCCTTGCCGGCAATGGGGTTGAGCGTGCCAGAGGGGATTGGGAGCGTCAAGTTTAAGGCTTGAAAACATTGACCTTTCTGAAGCTGCGCCGGGGGTACACGGACCCCACTGCGCGGCTCGAATGCGGCACGAGGTGCCGACAAATATCAGGACGGCGTGCTGCCCTCATCCGTGGGCTCGCCGCCCTCTTCATCCGATTGGGCTTTGTTGAGCGCAGAACCCAAAATATCGCCCAGGGTCGCGCCTGAATCCGATGAGCCATATTGCGCAACGGCGTCTTTTTCCTCGGCGATTTCGCGCGCCTTGACCGACAGCGAAACGCGGCGGGAATTACGGTCGATCTGGGTAATCTGGGCATCGATCTTGTCGCCGACGGCAAAGCGTTCAGGCCGCTGTTCTGACCGGTCGCGCGACAGGTCCGAGCGACGGATAAAGGACTTAAAGCCCTCCTCGCCGAGCGAGACCTCCACACCGCCATCGTTCACTTCGGTGACGGTGCAAGTCACCACCGCGCCTCTCTTCAGACCGCTGATGTTGTCCATCGGGTCTTTGGCAAGCTGCTTGATGCCGAGGCTGATGCGCTCTTTCTCCGCATCCACATCAAGCACCACGGCCTCCACCGTCTCACCCTTATGATAGTCGTTAATGGCTTCTTCGCCCGGCCGTTCCCAGGACAGGTCAGACAGATGCACCATCCCATCGACATCGCCTTCAAGCCCGATGAAGAGCCCGAATTCGGTGGTGTTCTTGATCTCGCCCTCGATTTTGGTGCCCGGCGGGTAACGGGTTGCAAACGAGTCCCACGGATTATCGAGGCATTGTTTGAGCCCCAGAGAAATACGGCGCTTATTGGGATCCACCTCCAAAATCATCACTTCCACCTCCTGCGAGGTCGACACGATTTTTCCGGGGTGTACGTTTTTCTTGACCCAGCTCATTTCAGAGACATGCACCAGGCCCTCAACGCCGGGCTCTAGCTCAACAAAGGCTCCGTAGTCTGTAATGTTTGTGACTTGGCCGGTGAACTTGGCATCGATGGGGTATTTCGCTTCCACCCCTTCCCACGGGTCGGTCTCAAGCTGCTTCATGCCGAGGCTGATGCGCTGGGTCTCTTGGTTGATCTTGATGACCTGGACCCGAACTGATTGGCCGATCGAGACGACTTCGGTTGGGTGGTTCACACGGCGCCAGGCGATGTCCGTCACATGCAGAAGGCCATCAAGCCCCCCAAGATCGACAAACGCTCCGTAGTCCGTGATGTTTTTGATAACGCCTTCGATGATCTGACCTTCCTTGAGATTGGCCAGCAATTCGTTGCGTTGTTCAGCCCGCGTCTCTTCCAGCACCGCCCGTCGCGAGACCACAATATTGCCGCGCCGACGATCCATCTTCAGGATTTGGAACGGTTGCGGAATATTCATCAGGGGGGTGATGTCCCGTACGGGGCGAATATCGACCTGACTGCCCGGCAAGAAAGCCACGGCGCCATCAAGGTCCACCGTGAAGCCGCCCTTCACGCGCCCAAAGATCACGCCTTGCACACGCTCATTGGCATCGAAGGCCTTTTCAAGCTTGACCCAACTCTCCTCGCGGCGGGCTTTTTCGCGGCTGAGAACAGCCTCGCCAAGCGCGTTTTCCACGCGCTCCAAGAACACCTCAACCGTGTCGCCGACCCCGATCTCCGGATCTTGTCCGGCAACGGAAAACTCTTTGAGCGGCACGCGCCCTTCCATTTTAAGGCCGACATCGACGATGGCAAAATCGCCCTCAACGGCAATGACCTTTCCATTGACAACGCTCCCCTCCGTGAGGGTTGTCGTTGTTAGGCTTTCCTCGAAGAGGGCAGCAAAATCATCGGTTGTCGGATTGTAGGTCTCGGACGTCGCGGCTGGACTGGTTGACATGGGTTAGCTTACTTCCTTGTTTCATTCGACATTTTCGGGCCTGCCGGTTGGCTCCGGCGGTCTTTCGTGCAGGTGCACCTTGGTGAAGACTTTGGTTCGAGGGGCGCCAAGCGATCGGTTGCCTGATCGTTTAACGTTTTCGGGCTGGCTTTTGGAGAACTGACCCTTCCGCCCCGCCAGCAAAGCCAACGAAAAACCGGCCTATATGGCCGGTGCGAAGGCAGGGAGGGACGTGGGGTTGCGCCCTGTTTTCCAAGGACCTGTTGTCAAAGGCCACGCCAAAGGGCATCGACGAGCCCCTCAGCCCGCGATACCACGGTGTCTATAGACAGTTCAGAGGTATCGAGCAAGACCGCGTCATCGGCCTGCTTGAGCGGGGCATCGGTGCGGCCTGCGTCCCGGCGATCGCGGTTTGCCAGGTCCTCCTGGACCGCGTCGAAATCGGCGTCGATGGCTTGGGCGTTGAGGTCGGCAAGGCGCCGACGGGCCCGGACCGCAAGATCCGCCGTGATAAAGATCTTGAGCGGTGCATTGGGGCAGATGACGGTGCCGATATCGCGCCCCTCCAGGACCGCGCCGCGCAGGCCGTAAGGGGGGTCGGCGGCAAAATGGCGTTGAAACGCCAAGAGACGCTCCCGCACCGGCCCAATCGCCGCGACCTTGGACGCGGCCTCGCCCGTCTGGAGCGTCCGCAGATCCGGGTCACCCATCGTGAGATTGGGCAGGCTATCGACAGCGCGCAAGGCGGCGTCTGGGTTTGTCGGGTCCTCGCCGGCCCGCAAGACCAACAGCCCAATGCCCCGGTAAAGCGCGCCGGTATCGAGGTGGGCGAGCTGATAGCGGGCGGCAAGCCGTTTGGCTAGCGTTCCCTTGCCGGAGGCCGCAGGCCCGTCGATTGCTATGAGGATTGGTCCAGGCTCAGAGAGGATCGGTCCAGGATCAGTCATCGGCGAGGGGCTCCTCGAACGTGGCGCCAAGGCCTTCCAAAAGGGGCGTAAAGCTTGGAAAGCTCGTGGCGATCATCCGCGCGTCATCGATGGTGATCGGCGCCTTGGCCGCAAGGCCGGCGACCAGAAAGCTCATGGCGATCCGGTGATCGAGATGGGTGGCGACCGTTGCCCCACCGGCAAGCGCGCCTGCGCCCTCAATCTCAAGGCCATCTTCGTGCTCGGTAAGGCGCGCCCCGCAGGCGGTTAAACCGGCTGCCATTGCCGCAAGCCGATCGCTTTCCTTAACCCGCAGCTCTTCCAGCCCCGTAAAATGGCTTCGCCCCTCGGCAAAGGCCGCCAGAACAAAGAGGATTGGGAACTCGTCGATCATCCTCGGTGCGCGGGCAGGGGGCGGCGAGACGGCGCGCAGGCTCGCTGACCGTACCCGCACATCGGCGACCGGTTCGCCGGCACTCACCCGCTCATTTTCAAAGGTCACCGGTGCGCCCATCTCACTCAGGGTCTCAAAGAAGCCGGTGCGAGTCGGATTGATCAGCACATTTTCGATGAGGATGTCCGAGCCGTCGATCAACGCAGCCGCCGCGGCCAAGAACGCCGCCGAGGAGGGGTCGCCGGGGATCGTAACAGCCTGCGGCAGAAGCTCGGGAAATCCGTCGACGGAGATAACTTGGCCCTCTTCGCTGTCCTCAAGCCGCACCTGCGCGCCGAAAGCCTTGAGGAGTCGCTCGGTGTGATCGCGGGTGGGTGTGCGCTCAATCACGCTGGTGCGCCCTGGCGTGCCAAGACCGGCAAGCAGGACCGCCGATTTAACCTGGGCCGACGCGACGGGCAGGTCGTAGGTCACGGGGGCTGGGTTGCGCGCGCCCACAAGCGCCAGCGGAAAGGTGGCACCTAACCGGCCATAGGCCCGGGCGCCAAACTCCTCAAGGGGGTCGAGCACACGGCGCATCGGCCGGTTCCGAAGCGATGCATCGCCTGTGAAAATCGCCGTAAACGGATGGCTTGCACAGAGCCCAAGACACAAGCGAGCCCCCGTCCCGGAATTGCCGAAGTCCAGTACATCGGCCGGCTCTCGAAGGCCGCCCGTGCCAACCCCATGAACATGCCATCGCCCCTCTGACCCGCGGCGTGCCTCGGCACCGAGCTGGCCAATGACCCGCGCGGTGCCCAACACATCTTCCCCTTCCAAGAGGCCCTCTATCGTCGTTTCGCCGACCGCAAGCGCCCCAAATAGCAACGCCCGGTGCGACAAGGATTTGTCTCCGGGAACACGAAGCGTTCCGGTGAGGGGGCCGGCCTTGAGGGCGCGAACGGGGGTTGGGGCAGTCATGGGGCAGTCATGGGGGCGGTCATGGGGCGCTCATGCACAAGATAGCCAAGGGGGGTCTTTTAGTCAGGCGTGCTTGAAATGACGAGGGGCCTTGAGGCCGCGCCCGACTTAGCCCGCCTCGGCCGCGCCATCAACCGGCGCTGCGTGCCCCGCCCAACGCCAAGGCGTGAGCGATGAATGGCGCCGCGGCAAACCGTTTCTCGGAGTGCGGTTCTGCGGCTTTGACAGGGGCGTGCAAACGTGGCACACGCCCCTCTCTTTTGCCGACCCATCCACCGCATATGATCAATCCGGGAGCACGCCCGTGGTGAAGCCCGAATGGGGTACAAAACGCATTTGCCCCACTTGCAGCGCTAAGTTTTACGATCTCGGTCGCAACCCAGCCGACTGCCCCAAATGCGAGTACAGCTTCGATCCGGAGATGCTGTTCAAATCGCGCCGGCAGCGGGCTGAGGCAAAAGCCGCCGAGGAGGAAGAGGCAAAGGCCGACGAAGCGCCCGAAGAGGAGGAGCTTGAGGAGGCCGAAGAGGTTCAGGAAATCGACGCCGAGGGCGAGAAAATCGCTGTGGCCTCAAGCGACAGCGATGAGGGCGATGGCGCCGAGGATGGCGATGATGGGGATGACGACAGCGAAGACGGCCTCATGGAAATCGATGAGGACAGCGAAAACAGCGCCGCCGAAGACGACACGCTGATGGAAATGGACGATGATGGGGAGGACGATGTCACCGGCATCGTCGATAAAGGTCGCGACGAGGAGAAGTCCGACTGACTTTTGCCTTGATCCGGCGGGCCGGCGTTTTTATTGCTCTCGCCTCCGGACAGGAACGGTCGGGAGCGAGTGCTGGCGACGCGGGCCGACCTCACAGGCCGGCGGCACAGGCCAGCCACACAGGTCGGCGGCACATGTCGGCGGCACATGTCGGCGACCAAGTATGACCCAGAGACGATGGGGCCGTAGCTCAGTTGGGAGAGCGCTTGAATGGCATTCAAGAGGTCAGGGGTTCGATTCCCCTCGGCTCCACCATCCCGAACTCAGACTCACAAACAGACCCTAGAATCCTGAATGGCTCTGCGATTGCGGCGGTTCGATAACCGTCATTGGGGCAGTAAGCGAGACGCTGTGGAAAGGCCAGTCTGAGCAAGAGTCTTTTATGATCGAGATGCTCAGAAGCCCAGAGTTTACAGGGGTTCGCAAGAAACGCGCAGGCGGTTCGATAAAGTGTATCGAAGCTGGCCAACGGCTTGCCGATCGTATCTATATTTTCGCTCATTTGGAGTTTCTGCACCTCCAGTTTTTTAAGTTCAGTTTCATAAGCACGGGCAAGCGTTTCGCTGTCCGTTGCGACAATGCGTTTGACGAGTTTTTCGGTTTCTTCGTCGAGGCGAATGAGTTCGGCTTTCGCCTCGCGCCTGCGCCGCTCACCATCATTGGTGAACGCGTCCCAGCCCTTTTTGAACAGCGCACGGACAAGCGCGAAGACATGCGGCGCGGGCTGCAAAGAATTCAGGATATTTTCAAACCTGCCTTCAATGTCGATCCGCAAGGACGACATTGAAG